>JAILGP010000210.1 GCA_024696635.1 Eubacterium sp.
GCAGGCTATGCATGTGATGGCATGGCTGCTGGCACTGAGAAGGCAGAGAAGGAGAAGGTTTTTTATGAAGGTTTTTTTTCAGAATTTCGGGTACAAGCTGATATTATTTATGCTGCTTACAGTGTTTCTTATAAGCATAAGCATTTTGGATGTGCATGCGGATATGGGGGCGAAGCCGTCAATTGAAATAAAGCTTGTTAATGAACCTGATCAGCATTTTTATCTGGCGCTGCTTGAAAGTGAGAGGGGAGCCAGTGGAACAAACAGTGAGCTTAAACTGGATAACGTAAATGAAGAGACTGTTCAGAAATATCTTGAGGATTTTTACTATAATGGCTGGGAGTTTTTTCAGTCTCCTGTCGGACAGAATATTTATGAAAATCAGGAAGACGGAGAGTACTTCTTTAGTTACATGGTCCCTTATGATTTTAAGATAATAATAATTTGTGATGATGGAAGGGTTTATCTGAGTGATAATATAAATCCGAAGGAGTTTGATGCGGTTGTAATATATGATGTAGAAACTGGAACACTTACAGAGTATATTGAAGACAAAACTGTAAGACATACACTTTATGTTGTTATATGTTTCCTGCTCACACTAGCTATGGAGCTTCTCGTTTTGAAGCTGTTTAGGTATCCGTTTACAAAGAGAAATATTTTCTGTTTTATTTTGATCAATTTGCTGACGAATGTACCGTTTAATACTTTTCTGATCAATCAGCATACAGACATCGTGATGGTATTTTTGTGGATATTTGCTGAGGCCCTTATAATGCTAATAGAGAGTATATTCTATCTGATAACCCTCAGGGATACGGAAGGTAAACCACGTCGTGGTAAGAGTTTCCTGTATGGAGTGGTTGCTAATTTAGTCAGTGCAATTTTGGGACTGGTGATACTATGGTGTTATGTTAGGATATTACCTGCTCTGTAAAACGTGTACAGCGTCATATGAAGAGGCTCGATATTAAAAGCATCGTTATAAAGAAATATCAATATCAAAAGAATCATGGGACTATTCCTGATGATAAAGAAAATATTTTTAACCGTGATTTTAATACTGATACGGTATTTAATTTACAGGCTCAAGGCATGATACATTCTTTATGTAGGGAGAGAAATGTTCAACTTTTTGTGTCCAAGGTATTGACATAGGTTCAACTAGAAGTTATTTCTGTATGAGAGAAATAATAAGGAGGTAATATGGCTGAAGAAATAAATGATCCTTTTTCTTAATGACCGGGATATCTGGAGGAATAAGCGGATTTGAAAGTATTGTAGAAACTATAGGAATTTGATATGGAGGTTCGTCGGAGACTATATTATGAAGCGTAAATTAGCGGAGTCAGAAGACACCCGAGAGGAGCTATAAAAATGAAAAAACTAAAGAAACTTATGGCGTGTATTTTATCAACTGGAATGTTTGTATCTTTAGTTGTAACCCCAGACAGCCTGCTACATGCTGAAGAAGCCAGCATAGTTGAGGCTGATAGCGTAAAAGCACACAGTATTAGAACATTGACGGAGATAAGCGATATAGATTATACAGAATCTTTAAGTGAAACCCCAAATCCTTATCGTGGATTTTATAAATCAGAGCCTTTATCATATGTAAGAGGAAATGGTAATAAGGCTCTTAATATGGAAGATTATAAGAATTCAATGGTACATTTACGAATTGACCTTTCTGATTTTGCGGCACATGATGAGAATCATGCTGGTCCTTCAAAGGATGTATTAATTGATAGTTCTACTACTAATCTATTGACGGCACTTGATGGTACACTTCAGAGTCTTAGGGATAATAATGGAACTGCAGTAGTAAGAATTGCCTATGACAAGAAATATGCTGGTGTTACTGAAGATAAATGGGTTAATGATGTATTTAAAGAACAAAGTGTGTTTGAACCAAGCATTAGTACAGTTCTTCAGCATCAGCAGGCTATAGGTGAAGTTTTTGCCAAATATCCAGACGTAATCTCTTCTGTTGAGTGCGGTGTTTTTGGTCCCTGGGGCGAGATGCATTCTAGTAAATTGATGACCGATGAAAACCTTGATAAGGTTATAAATAAGTGGCTGGAGGTCCTTCCTCAGTCTATTTCTATAAGTGTACGTCAGCCCAGACACTATGCTAAGTGGAGAGATATAAATATTGATGACATCACCAGTGATGTTACGAAGGCGGGTTCAGCAGCATATAGAGTAGGTATATATAATGATGGATACCTTGGTTCATATAATGACTTAGGTACATATAAAAATAGGGATAAAGAAGTGACCTGGCTTTCTGAACAGGCAAAGCATACACTATATGGTGGAGAGATAGTACTTTTCAGAGATAATGAAAGTTATCCTACAGATGTTAGACCAGATGGCATCTATATGGAAAAGGAAGCCTTTAGAACTCATACAAGTTATCTGAATATCGGATGGAATGATGAAGTTATCCAGGATATGAAGGATACAGTTTTTAAGGGTCAGGATCCATTATATAATAA
>JAILGP010000004.1 GCA_024696635.1 Eubacterium sp.
TGCAGTATCGTAATAATTTACTCCTGCATTAAAGGCTTCCATTATTTCCTTCTCTGCCTTATCGATGTCTATGTTATTTCCCTTTTTTGTAAAACGCATGCAGCCATAGCCCAACATCGAAAGGGGGTTACCATTTTTATCCTTCCTATATTGCATACAGTACCCTCCATTAAAGCTACACTGACAGTTCGAAGTTAAGAAACCCCGAATTAAATTACATTTTCATTATATTCAAACAAATTAATTGTGTCATTAAATTTTCTACGGAGTCATTTTTCCACAGGTGCTGTCCCTCTGGTAAATTTTCCCCAGATAAATTTACATGACTCTGATGTCAGTCAGGGCGCAACGATCTCCAGATAGTGCCACATAAACCTCCTGGTTTTCATTATCAAGTATGGTGGTGTTCTTTACTAAAAGCCCAAGGTTTTCTGTTGTGATGCTTATTTTGTTGCCCCTCTTCCTGAAGCTTACTATGCACTCCATGCCCTTTTTGTTGCGCTCCTTCCAAACGTCCCAGCTTTCGAAGCGCTCGGTCTTTATAACGGATACCTTGTTCTCAGTATTTTCATCCTCGTCAGAAATCTCACCATCAAGTCTGAGAAGAACAAATTCACGGTAGTTAGGACCATTTACCTCTTTATCATCAGAATTAAAGAGTACGACAGATGGACAATGCCATATCAAATGCGCCGTAGGAAGACTCATTGTATGGAAAACAAGCCTCATTCCATCCCTTAATGCCACACTGTTTGTTGAAGCAGTTCTATATCCATCAACCTGAGTATTCTTAAGGTCAGACTCAAGTCTGTCTATATAATTTACTTCTTCTGCTATTCTAGGTATATCATTTGGACCAACCTGTTCATTTGTTTCTATTACTTCTATGTTACTGATCTTGCAGTTTTCTCCTGTAAGGCTGAGATAAGAATATCTGCCGCTATCTGGAAATGCAGCTATAGCCTCAACTTCCTTCTCTGGACCTATTATCCTGATCCTTACATGATCCTTATATCTTCCAGCCTCAATTTCATAATTAACTCCCTGACCCAGATTACGCTTTCCAACCTTTAGTAAATCACGTCCCCTGGAAAATTCCTTTATATTTGCCTCTATATTTCTTGCCCTTGTACATATTGTATGGCCATCAAACCATATCTCACCAAATTCAGTGTAGCCTGTATCTATAATAGCCTGAGCATTACTATGAACTCTCCTGTCCAATGAATCAAATAGTATTAAAACAGGCATAGAGTAGCCACTGTCCTCGCCCCTTATATCAAGGCAGTTAAACTTAATTCTGGTGATATTTTTGGATATAAGAATACCTCTTGATATCTCATCTCTGTAGTCTACACAGTTAATCTCCTCATCCTGAGAATAATCATATTCCTGTCCTTCGTATCTCAGTGTATAATCCGGATCACCATCAATCATGGCCGCAACAGCCTTGGAAAACTTAGGATCAAATTTTAAGCCTGACTCCTTAATAAATTCCTCCCTGACTCTGGTCTGAGGCAGTGGGTCCCTGTAATCCTTAGCAGAAGTCATATCATCATAGGAATCAGCCACTGCTATGATTCTGGCTATCTCAGGGATTTCCTCCCCCTTTAAGCCCTTAGGGTAACCCTTTCCATCATATCTTTCATGATGAGAATATGCTCCAACACTGAGATAAGGATATTCCTCTATCTTAGAAAGAATTCTCTGTCCTGCCTCCGTATGGGCCTTAATTATTTCAAGCTCCTCTTTTTCTCCCTCTTCATCACTAAATATAACAGAATCCGGAATAAGTATTTTTCCAACATCATGGAGGAGAGCTGCAAAATACACCTGCTCACTTTCCTCCTCATCCATACCACTTATCATTGCTATTTTTCTAGCATAATTAGCCACTCTCTGGGAATGTCCCTTGGAGTAAGATTTGCTTTCGTCTATTGCTTCTGCCAGGGATGTGGCAGTCTGCTCCAGCAGGTGACTCATGTTCTTCTCCTGCTCCTTCAGGTACTCCACCTCCTGCTTGTGAGCTTTTTCATAGCCCCTATTCATATCCATAAAGGAGAGAATATAGAGAACTATACCCAAGGCCACAACAGTCATATTATTGATTGATATTCCATACAAATATGTCTGAAGTACAGCAGCCACAATAGGAATTATGGAAAATAGTATCAGGGCTGTTCTTATTTTCCCGCTTAATTTTTTTCCAAATTCTATAATGGATGTCAGTTGAATAATCAGAGCTAAAAATGGTATTAAAAGCCCCATATTATAATAGCCTGGTGTTCTCTGATAGCAGTTGAATTCGTCAAATGTATAATAGAGACCTGTAAACTGGGATATAATAACCAGTAATTCTCCCAGACCAAGCAATATATTTACATATTTTAATCTCTTAGGAACTTCCTTTATATGTCCCTCATTAGTCAGAAGGTCAATGATATAAAGATTAAAAGCGAAAATTGTCACAATGGTCATAAAGAAAACCACAAAATTACTGATTCTTACCATATAATAACCGGTATCACTGGTGTCTCCCCTGTATATATAGGCAAACCTGTCAAATACAAGCTGAAGGGTTGCACTTATTTCCAGAAGTCCCAGGGCAAATTTCCTCTTTCTGGACATGTTAATGGAAAGCAGGACAAAGACTGCTATAATACCACTTATTCCGCTAAGCACAAGCATAATATTCAGTTGGTGTTGTCTGAAAATATCATACATATGTTTTAATCATTCCTTCTAAATATATTTCTTTATCCTGCAGGCTTCATCGTACAGCTCACATTTCACATTCTTATCTCCCATGTCCTGCAGGCCTTACTCATTATTTTCCGGTATCATAACTATATTTTCCGGCAAATGCTTCAGTATGGTCTTCTCCAAAATAAGAGGATCAACAGGCTTGGTAATATAACCATCAAAGCCTTTAGACTTGTAGAATTCCTCGCCCTGACTTGTATCTGCCGTAATCAGATATACCGGAAGATCCGGGGCAATGTCTCTTATTTCATCCAGAGTTTCTATTTCTGACATTCCAGAAATCATCTGATTTATAAATACAATATCATATCTTCCATACTTAACCTTATCCACACACTCCTGACCATTATAGGCGATGGTAACAAAAACTCTTGTTGCCTTAAGAAGTCCCTTTAGCACAGCCAGGTCCATAGGATTATCATCCACAATAAGCACATCTGCATCCGGAGCCACAAACCGAGGAATATAGGAGCCTTTATAGGACTCGTCTTCATATATATCAAAATCCCCCATAGGCATAGGATTTCCTATTCTCTGTTCAAGGGTCAGTATAAACTCAGTACCCTGGCCATATACACTTTCACAGGTAAGGCTTCCACCCATTATTTCAGTAAATCTTTTTGATATATCAAGGCCAAGACCCGTTCCCCGGATAGCACTCTTACTATCTTCATCCATGTTTTCATAGGCTGTAAAGAGATTTCCCATATATTCAGGCTTTATACCTATACCTGTATCCTTAACCATATACTTTATCTTACATCTGTCATCGACCTTTTCTTCCATTTCTACCTTCAGGCTAATCCCTCCCTCATCGGTATATTTGTCCGCGTTGGTAAGAAGATTTAGGAGTATCTGCCTTATTTTCTCTTCATCCCCATATAAGGATGTAGGCAGCATCGGGTCTATATCAACATTAAATGAAAGACCTTTTTCATCTCTTCTGAATTTTGTCTTGGAAACTATCAAATGTAATAGATCAGAGACATTATATTCCTGCTCAATCAGGTTTATCTTTCCTGCTTCAATATTGGATATATCCAGAAGATCATTTACCATGTTAAGAAGCACATCCGATGCATTTCTTATATCATCAGCATAATTCATGATTGAAGCATGATACTGCCTTGGAACATCACTTGAATCCTCACGCATTATCATTTCATCCATTCCTATAATCGTATTTATAGGGGTCCTGATTTCCTGAGACATATTAGCCAGGAATCTGGACCTTGCAGAGCTTGCTCTCTCCGCCTCATCTCTTGACTGCTTTATCTGATCATATTGTTTTCTTATGACTGTTCCAAGGAGGATTCTCCATACAATAAATACAGTTAAAAGGATAATGAAAAATCCTATTAATATCTTGGTAATAAGTAGCTCATGGAACTTAGGCTTCCTTGTTATATTAAAGGTTTCGTCCTGCAATACATTTCCACTTTTATCGTCTATGGTCTGAATATGAAGCACATAATCGCCATATTTAAGTCCTGTATATTCCAGGGTAGTCTGCTTATCCTTGTTATAGGTGATACCGCTATCTGTGCTTCCTTCCAGATAAAGGCGGATAATATGATTTGACAAGGTATAGTCAAGAATAGCCGGTGTTATACTGATACGCTCTGTTTTAGCCGGTATCACATATCTTCCATCCTTATCCGGTGTAAGTCTTTTGTCATCACAATATATGGAGCTTACTCCCAGCTTTATATCTTCACTTGTATTATAGAAATGATTAATATTAACCTTACTTACTCCATTTCTGGTAGGTATATAAAGGTTATAGTCTTCATCAAGTTCAGCATAGGCGTATGTAGTGGGACTTCCATTTAAGCCGTCCTCAACTGAATATATACTGTGATCAATGACATCATCATTTATCATTTTAATTGAATCAACCACATAAAGACCATTGGCCGAAAGTATACAATAATTTCCATTTGCATCAGGATATATACCATAATTATATGTATAAGGAATAGTCGATACCTCGTGTATATCTCCGTCCTTCAGGTAACAAATGGAATTTGAAGTGGTGATCCATAAAAGATTATTTTCTGTATCCTTCTGAATCCTCATTACAACATCACTGCTAAGGCCCTCATCTCTGCCAATGTGTGATATAGTACTTCCATCAATAATATAAACTCCATCACCATCGGTTCCCACATATATCTTGCCGTCATCCCCAAGGGTTACTGTCATAAATACAGTATTCTTGATTCCATCCTCCGCGTCTATACACTGGGTCACCTTCATATCTTCTATAATTGCAAGACCACCATTTGTGGCTACATAAACATTTCCTTCGTCGGATATATAGGTGCATCTTACCTCATTACTAGGCAGACCATCTTCCTTTGTGATGCTTACTATCTTTCCATCGGGGCTTTGCTTTACAAGTCCCAGCTCACCGGTGAACACAGATAACCATAGATTGCCTTCCTTGTCGCTATCAATACATCTTACTCTGGAGTTTCCAATATATCTGGTAAGGTCATTTTCTACCATATTGAAATTCTCATCCATGATCATAAGTCCCTGATCAGTACCCATATAGAGAAGTCCCTGATATAAATGCGTGACATTTACAACCTCTTCTGAAATATTTGCCCTGTCAAAAAGATCTATAAAGTTTCCTGCTACAATCTTCATGGCTCCCTGTGTAGATGAGGCTACCCATATATTTCCCTGGTAATCTGAGGTTATCATTTCTATACCACTGTCTACAGGTACATCATCTACAAGTTTAAATATATTTTCCTGGTCCAGGTATCCTAACTGTGTGGTGGATGCAATCCAGATTCTGTCACAGGCATAGCTGATCCAATGAATATTTAAAAGTGGAGATGTATCTATCTTCACCATCTGACCAGTGTCCTCACCGAACCGGCCATAATATACACTTCCACTGGTGGTTCCCATATATATATATCCGGGATTATTAGGATCTGCTAGTATAGAACCTACATTTTCTCCTCCAAAGTCATCACTTGTATAAAAATCAACTATATTGCAATCCTTTATGGAAAATACATCTCCATCCTTGGTCTGTCCATAAATAGTTCCATTTGTATCTGCATCCAGCCTTAAAACTCTGGAGTTTATGATTCTTTCATCATTTATGGTACTAAGCTTCATGTCAGTATCAACGTAGGATACACCTGCAGTTGTAGCTATGAATATATTTCCCTGATCATCCTCTTCAAAGCCTCTTATTGAAGAAGAGGGCAGACCTTCTTTATATGTAAAATATGAAATCTGGCCATTATCCATAACCAGGACTCCATTATCATTTGTTCCGAACCATAGTCTTTTCCTGCTATCCTCAAACATGCCTCTGGAACTGGTAAATCCTAAAGATTTATCCATGGTATCAAAGGCTACTCCGTCATATCGCATGACACCACTGTATCCGCCTATCCACATATATCCGTCAGAGTCACACATCACATAATTTGCATCTGAGGTGGGGAGTCCATTTGTAGCATCAAAAAGCTGGGCTCTATAACCGGTATCAGGAATCTGTCCCGTTACAGCATAACCACCTCCGCTTTTTGTTTCCTGATTGGAATCTTCTTCAGTTTCATCGGTATTTTTTTCTTTTTTATCGGTATTTTTTTCTTTTTCATCGGTATTTTTTTCTTTTTCAGATGTAGCTATGTCCTGCTTATCCACCGCTTCTATATCATTATCACTTACCCTCTTTATATCCACAGGCCCTGCGTTACTGATATTGTCAGGTCCCGATATAAGGAATAATGCACAGACCACGGAAGCCGCTAATCCAGCTAATCTTCTATTTTTTATTCTCATTATTAAAGATTTCCTCCATCAGGACTTTGATATTTTTTAAGAACCTCTTTTACCTCATCTAAGGAATCCATAAAGACCTCAACGCATTTAGGATCAAACTGTGTTCCTGAGCCTTCCTGGATTATTGCTATTGCTTTTTCAAATGGAAATGCAGGCTTATATACACGTGGAGATGCAAGGGCATCAAATACATCAGCAACTGCCATGATACGTGCAGATAATGGTATTACTTCTCCATGAAGTCCCTCAGGATATCCTTTTCCATCCCATCTTTCATGATGGTAGCCTGCCATATTTCTTGCTTCTCTAAGGTAGCTTTCACCCTTTACCGTACTAATTGCCTTTTCTATTATTTCTTTGCCTGCAGTGGTATGAGTCTTCATGATTTCATATTCTTCAGGAGTAAGCTTTCCAGGTTTATTCAGAACGCTATCTGGTATATTTACCTTTCCAACATCATGAAGTGGTGCAGACATCTCAACATCGGCCATATATTTAGGAGTCAGCTTTTCAGCATAATAGCCCTTTTTCTTAAGTCCATTTAGAATAATCCTTACATAGGCTGCTGTTTTCTGAATATGTGCCCCTGTATCTGAATCCCTGCTTTCTACCATATCCGCCATTGTAATAATAATACCGTTCTGCATCTTGGCAGTTGACTCGGTATAGTATCTTATCTCTCTCAGCTGCTCCGCTGTACCAGCCGCCATCTTACATAGGGATATATACATTTTCTCTATTTCATCATCAGTACGTATATCAAGCTTTCTGAGCTTTCTGACCTGGGCATCTAATTTCTCCTGATCATCCTTTACTTCAACGAAGCCATCGATCATGGATGCTATGCTGTTTATTGGATATACTGTAAACATATCCGTAAACCATATTGCTCCTACCATCATAAGAATAATAAAGCCGGCCAGTATGATTATCATTTTAAATAAAAAGACTCTATTATAATCAGCCATAAGCTCCATTGATATATCTGCTATGGTATAACAAACGCATTGACCTTCATCGTTATATACCGGATTAAAAACTGTTATATCCCAATTGATAAAGTTGCCTTCTTCTAATGGCTGAACCACCTGACCCTTTTTCAGTTCTGGCAGAATGCTTTCATACTTTTCTATATTAAATACTTTTTTTGATGGGGAATGTAATTCCTGGTCCTCTCCTACTATTTCAAATATATAGTAGCATCCATCATCCTTTGTAAATTTGAGGACATATAGGTTATTAATATAGGTCGAGGTTTCTTTCACCTTATAAAGCAGATTTCTGGTTTCTTCATAACCCTCTATGCTGCCGCCTGTGGCAATATATTCATCCACCATATCTGCATCGATTAATTCAGCAGAGAGATTAGTAACATTTTCCAAAGACGAGATTCGTTCACTTTTCACATAATCGGAGAATAATGAAGTACCGACTACTATGATCACCATAAGTAAGATAGAAATTATACCGATAAGGAGTGTTATTCTGGTACGTACAGAGTGATTTACGTCCTTACTCCACTTATATAAATCTCTTTTTTCTTCTCTGGATAAGGATCTTTGTTTCCACCTGCTGTTTTTTAATTTAAGCTTTAGTTGATTTGGCAGGAACCATACTATAAGAAGGGCCACAAGAACAGAAATACCCTTATCGACAATATTTATAAGTATATTTACAAAAAGATAAATAACAAAAGACTCAATACCTAATGAATCCTTTAGCATACTGACTACCGCTGCTATTCCATCATTCTGAGGTCCGTCATATAACTGCCACTGAATAAAGGCACTGAGACTTCCACTGATAATTGCAAGAGATAATACAAGGACTATCAGACGAAGGACCTTGTTTTTATAATTTTTATTTAATACCCATGAGGTGCAAAGGGCAATAGATGCATTTATAACCGCAAAATATAAAGAATGGGGATTGAATATAGAACATATTACATTAGACATGACCGCAGTTAATATACCCGGGAATACTCCCCCCAGGACAGTAACCACAATAGTTCCAATTGTATCAAAATAGAATGAAAAGCCTGTCTCGTACATAAGAAAAGCCGCCAAAACATTAAGGAGCATTCCGATAATAGTAAAGAGATTTCGTCTCAGATTATTACGGTTTATACTCTCGAAGTAATCTTTCAAATCGCATTCCCTCCGTTTATATATAATTAAACGCTAAAAGGACCTACTATATCAAAACGTCAATATAAAAATTTTATCAGACATATATATATTATATAATAAAATGACTGATTATAGGTAAGAAATTTTCCAAAGTGTCGTCATATAAAGTCCAGATTTATTTCCTGGAAATTTTGTTGCCCTTTTGTTGTCCATAGCAATATAATATAAATGTAAATTTTAATTTTACATAAAATGTATTTGGGATTTTATTTTTAAGGAGCAAGGATATGAAAGCATACAAGGAATTAAAATGTTACAAGAATTTGAAGAAAAAGACTAATGAATTAGCTTCATTTTTAGCTGAAAACTATAATGATTTTTTTAAGAATAATTATGATTTTTTGAAAAATATCGCGGATCTAAGTAGTAAGCTAAAGAAGTACTATACTAAAAATCCGGAAACTGGCAGGTACCCAGTTATTACTGAGAAGCAGTTAGCCGAAATAAAATCAAATTATACTAATGTATCTAATTGGCTGAAATATATCACTGATGAATATAACAATACAGATAAAAAGAAGACTACAAAGCTTTTTAATCAGATTAAGACTATGGTTGATTCTGATATTAATGCTCTTAATAAGATAGATTTTCGTAATCATCTCTCACTACCTTCTTCTGTATATAAGATTTCCAAGGAAACCGGAAAAAATAGTGAAGAACTATCGTCAAACTACAAGTGGCCTGGCTTTTGGGAATATAGCAAGATTTATATGGCAACCAGCAAACCAGAATCTGAAGTACTGGATGAATTTCTTAACAAATCCCCAAAGGAAATAGCTGATAATTATAAGAAAGCAATAGAGAGTAACCCTCGTTTTTATGAGTACACTAATATGGATAGCGTGCCTGTAACTATAAGAAATACCTCTGACTACAAAGCGATTGAAGGTTATCTTGAATTCTATGGGGATTCTTTAACCTACCCTCAGGTGGTACATTTACGTAATCAGGCTAATTCAGCCAGAAAAGCAGAAGAAATAAAGAATCATACCAATGATATTATGGCGGGCGAGGAAGCAATAGAAATAGGCCAAAAGCCTGAAGTTGTATCCAAGAGAGAGGACCATGCTGAATTAAAGATTAAGCAGCCTGAGCATCAGACCTCTGGAAATGGCTGTTGGTCAGTATCTGCTCAGATGCTTGTAGCCAGCCGTGGATTTACAAATGTAACTCAGCAGGATATCAGAGCTTACCGTCCCGACTACAACAAAATGGATGAACCTATTTTCGAGCATGGTTATACAGATAAAGAATATCATACAGATGGAGTTAAAAACATGTTGGAAATGGGAGATTCTATACTGGAATATGCTCCTAATTCCATGCTTCATCAACTTGATATCCAAAGATATTCACGTGATGTTGAGAAAAGTGGCATTTCCAGAGAAGAATATATAAATGATACAGTAAAACTCATGAAGAATCATATTCTTCACGCTATAAAGAATGACAAATCCCCTGTATCTCTCCTTATACCTGGTCATTATATAACCATTACAGGAATTGATGGGGATACTATTATGTATAAGGATTCCGTTAAGAGAAATGGAAATGATCCTGATCATACTTATAAAACATCACTTAAGGATTTTATTTCAAAGCAGTTTTCAAAATCTTTAAATGAAAAAAACGTATTGGGCTTTATACAGCTCACATGGATTTCAGATATAAATCTTTCCAAGGATGGAAAAACAATTTATGGTCTGCCAAGCCTTTATACCGAAATGAAGGAGGATGGAAGTATCACTCTTCCTCCAGAGGATATACAAAATCATGCTGATAATGAAAATATGCCTACCAACATGAATGGTACACGTATTTATGCGGCCGGAAATGATGAATCATCTCATATTTCAAATGATTTTAATCCATATAGCAAATATGGCGTATCCATGATTGAAAAGGTTTATATGCCAAAGAAGGTAAATGCCGCTTATCTTAAAAAGGTAGCAGATAAGAGAAGTCCAGAAGAAGAGGCAAGACTTAATAGAATTAATACAGACTTCTACTCTATTCCAAATAATAAAGAAGCTGGTAAAAAAAGAATTGATGACATAAGAAATAATCGTGAGCCTGAGGTTGAAATTGACATTAAACCTGTTCCAAATAAGCCACAATTAGAATATATCAAGAACCTTGCCGATGATCTTCAGAAGGAATTATCTAAGCATGAACATTTTTGGCTTTATAAACCAAGTGAGCATTATTCTAACCTTATAGAAGACCTTTGGGATATAAGTGATGAATGTGAAGAATTATCTGCAAAGCGAGATAAAATTTCATTTAATTCTCTTATGAAAAAAATTGATAAAGCTATAAAAGATAGCAGACATTATCTCACGCATAAACAAGATCAATTTACAAAAGATCCTATGAGAAAAAATGATTCTGGAAAGCAGAATACCGAACAAAACCGTATTAAAGGTGCTATCGATGCATTTGATAAATTATCAACTCTCCAGCTTAGTATTAAAAAATCATATACAGATGCAGAGATATATCAGGGAGATTATACAAGAGTAAATAACATAACAAAAACTTTCCAGAGAGATCTGGTATCTAATACTTCTGACCCAGAAAAGCAGTATAAGGACACCTATTTTAATAGAATTAATGGGCTGAATAAAACTTCAACCCAGGCCATCGCAAATATGGATGCTATATGGGCTCCAAAGGGTGAATTTCTCCCAGAATTTAAGAATTCCCACCTTTTTGGCCTTAAGGGAAAGACACCTGAAAAGGTATTTTCTAAAATAAAAACAATTAATGATACTCTTCCTACTATTGGAAAGGGTGGAAAAAATGATAAGCTTACTGATAAGGATTTTGCAGCCATAGCCGTAGCCGCATCAACAAGCCTTGAGATAGTTCAGGATGAAGTAAACTCAATGGTAAATGCGGTAGAAGAACTTCAACCTCATGTAAATGAAGAGATTGCCTATGCAAATATAAATTTCATTGATGCCGAACTATCTACAGGCGAAATAAGAGAAAGGGCCTTCGGAACAGATAAAACTATAAAGCGTATTAATAATAGTAAAATAATGGCCAAAAATGCCCTTATAAGCTACAAAAATGGAGATAAAAAGCCTCTTGCAAAGATTCTTGCGACAGGACTAAATAATATATCCAATGCTGCTGCGGGCAATAATATAGCCACTTCTTTGGGAGCAATCGGCCTATGTGAAATGGGAGAAAGAATGATTGCAATGCTTGACAGAGACCCTGACTTAATGAAGGAAGCTGTAAAATCAGGTTTAAAGCCAAATGCATTCAAAAACATTTATACATTAGAGCGTGTAAGTAAAATGAAATCTCATTTTCAGGATGATATTACAGTGGATCAAAATAATGCTAAGCCTAAAGAATGGTCCAGGGAGGAAAAAATCGAAAAATATACTGACATGATATTTGCTAAATTAATATTAGATTCTGCAGAATATGTAACAAGTCAGAAAAATGTATTAGAGAATAATAATGAATATCGCCAGGCAAGTGATACATTTGACAATAAAAAAACCAGTCTTAATATAAAGCATTACAAAGAAATAATAAATAAACACCAAGGTACATTTGCCGGAATAGCTGAGACCAAGGCTGATTATAGAAAATTGAATGATGATCTTAAGACGGCTGAAAATAACTATAAGAAGAATGTGGATATTATAAATAATTCAAATAATAAAGATAAAGCTAAGGCTTTAAAAGATTTAGAAGATAAGTTTAAGAACAAAAAAGCAGTAATTTATTCTGACATGCTTAAAACCCTTGATGTATATTCTGAAAATGCTATAAAGGGCATGAATAACCTGGTCAAGGAATGTCGTAATAAGCATAAGAATACATATGGAGAATATATTGAAGTGCCCGAATATGATACAAAGAAATATCTTGATGAACAATCTAAGAATTATAAAGCTGTAGAGGACGAACAAGAGGCATTAACTAATAAAATGGATAGGACTCCGGAAGAAATAGAAACATTAAAATCAATCAATAAATTTATTAGTCTTGCTAAATTTGTTAAGGACTATAATAATTATAATAATGTGATCAATCACTATAGTTTAGCCGACCTCTGGATTTTTAATTATCATACCCAAAAAAATCCTACTAAAGGAGCTTTAGAGCTTGAACTGGAAGATCAGGCAACCTTTGAAGGTCAACGTTCATCTGTGCGTAAATTTGTAGTTGGATATGGACTTGATAAATTACATCCCCAGGCCTTACAGTTCCAAAATGGCTTAGACCCTGAAATCTGGGTCAATGAATCAATAATTCAGACCATAAATAATTGGAAAACTAACCAAAGTAAAGTTAATGCTGAAAAAATAAATGCCAAATATGGTGTCAACAATAAAGCCGAAAACAAAAAAGAAGTAAAAGAAGAGAAAAAAGCCGGACTAAAAAAATAAAATTTACCAAAGGGGTCAGACCCTTTTGGTAAATTCAATTGCACACAATCTAATTTGCCAAAGGGGTCTGACCCTTTTGGCATATTTATTATTCTTCTTATCGAACCAATCACGCTGATACCTCCTTTACTGACTGCTGATGTTTACTTGCTGCAGACCAATTCTTTGTTCCTTCTGAAAGCTCCCATAAATCTTTATATTTAGGACAATTTACTAACAAATCCTCATGTTTGCCTTTTGCACTGATTTTTCCATCCTGCAATACAACAATATAATCTGCATTCTTTATAGAATATAACCTGTGTGCAATAACAATAACTGTCTTATCTGCAATCAATTCAGCAATAGCCTGATTCATCTTTTCCTCAACTAGTCCCCTTTAATTATTGAAGCTTACTATCTTGTAATACTGTCTTGATGTAAGTTTATAAACAATGCAATAAATTACTGCAAAAAATACTATTGATCCTAGTACTGCCATATTAAATGTAAATGCATCCACATATAGAATCATTTTCATAAACAGTCTGATTATGTTGCTGGCAACTATAGCATGAATTGATGCTACTACAATTGGTAAGAAGAACATTATCATTACCTGTCTGTTAATGCTCGCCTTAGTTTCCTTTTCTGTAAGTCCCACCTTCTTTAATATCTGATAACGACCATTATCTTCATAGCCTTCAGACATCTGCTTATAATAAATTATAAGAACAGTTACTATGGCAAATATTATAAGCAGGAACATACCGACAAACAAAATTCCACCATACAGGTTTTTGAAAAACTGTTCATCCTCCTGTCTTATACTTATGTCACAATTATCTGATATAGCTGAAAGCTTATTCTTTATAGTATTTATCTCTTTCTCCGTAAGATTTCCATTTATATCAAAGCTACTGATATAAATTTTACAGTTTTCATTTCCCTGTATCATATTACTATCTGTAGTATTATTCCTTATTTCAAAACCAGTTTCATCATCAGGAACAATAATATAAATACTGGTAAAAAGAGACATGGAAGCGTCCTTAAAGGGTGCCATAACATTCTGATCCAGTTTATCATCAGATGCTTTATAGTTAATATCTTCGCAGGATACAAAATCATATTTATTATTATCACTATCAGCTATGCACACCTGACCCTTTTCAAGATTTATAGAATCCTTGGCATATCTGTTATAAGTATCCTGTGTGATAATATATACATTTTTTATATTATCGAATTCATAATCCTCTAAATCAGATAATTTCAGGAATTTTCCAGTTTGGTCTTCCGACCTATGTATCCACTCTACATTCCACAGATCTCTGGTTTCCACCTTCTCTAAATCATAACCATCTAATTCTTCTACCAGGCTTTCAAATTTTTCCGATACAGTGTCATCTTCAGATACATATTTCACCATTACATCACTAGGATATATACTGTTTAATGTATTTTCGCTAAGTGCAACAAGGGATGCAATACAGCTTATAAGAATTATTACAGCTGTTGAAAGAACACATATGGATGCCAGTCCCACAGCATTATGCTTCATTCTGTACATAAGATTGGCAACACCTATAAAATTACTGGTTTTGTAATACATTTTCCTGTTTTTCTTAATAGCCTTTAAAATAGCTATTGTACCTGCAATAAAAAGGCAGTAGGTTGCTATTATTACAAGACCAATAGATGAAAAGAGCATGGTAAATGTATCAAATGTACTATCACAGTTTATTGCCACATAATAACCTGCAACAATTGTTATAATTCCTATAGCCAATGTGATGATTTTACTTTTAGGCTCTTTCTCACCGGCTGACTTGCTTCTTAACAATTCTACCGGTTTACTTATCTTTATTCCAAGAACGTTATAAATAAAGCATATTCCATAAACTATCAGGAATAGAACTATTGTTAAAAGTAGTGCATTTTCCGAAAAAACAAATCCATTAACTGGAGGCTGTCCTGCAAGCTTATAAAGTATAAGTACCATCAGCTTATTTAAAAATGTACCGATAAGTAGTCCGCCACCAAGACAGATTATAAGATGAATAATGGTCTCATAAAAAAGCATAGTTACAATACTCTTTTTAGATAATCCCAATATTCCATATAAACCAATTTCCCGTCTTCTGTCTTTCATTACGAAAGCATTTGCATATAATATAACGATAATTGAAATTATGGCTACAACAATGCAACCTATCATAAGAACCATATCCACCGTCTCAGCTCCGTAGAAAACTTCTATTCCATCTTTTATCAGAGCGTCACCGTAGACCAAAGTTGATAAAATATAAAAAACCGTTACATTTATAATGCCTACCAGGAGAAAAGGAATCCTTATATGGCGGCACTTATCCATGCTGCTTTTTATAAGGCGTAAGAGAAGCTTACTGTTCACTATCATCTCCCCCTCTCATAAGAACTGTTACACTATCACATATCTTATCCAGCATCTGTGAACGGGTCATATCTCCCTTATATATCTGGTGAAAGACCTCTCCATCCTTGATAAACATTACACGGTCAGCGTAGCTGGCAGCCACATTACTGTGGGTTACCATCAGGATGGTCTGACCATTTTTATTTATTTCTCTCAACTGTCTTAATAAATTGGTTGAGGCTTTGGAATCAAGGGCTCCTGTAGGCTCGTCTGCCAGCAATATTCTGGGATTAGTTATAAGAGATCTGGCTATGGCTACTCTCTGCTTTTGACCACCAGATATCTCATAGGGATATTTCTTAATAAGGCTATCAATCTCAAGACTCTCAACTATAGGCATCATCCTGTCCTTCATTTCATCATATTTTTTTCCGGCCAGGACCAGGGGAAGAATTATATTATCCTCCAGTGAAAAATTATCTAAAAGATTAAAATCCTGAAAGATAAAACCAAGATTATCTCTTCTGAACATTGTCCTCTCACTGTCCTTAAGCTTTGACATATCCTTACCATCTACACATACATTTCCCTGTGTAGGAACATCAAGGGCGGCCATTATATTAAGAAGTGTTGTTTTTCCGCTTCCCGACTCACCCATTATGGCAACAAATTCTCCCTCTTCTACTGAAAAATGAACATCCCTTAATGCTGTTACCTCATTTCCACCAAAGCGTGTTTTATATACTTTTTTAATATGATTTACTTCTAATAATGACATATCTTATTCCCTCCACTAAAACATATGTTTTAAAAATATTTGCTTACAATAATTTAATTGTAATCATCTGATGATTCTTTCCTACCACAGGATTATCACATCTAAAGCTCTTAGCCATTTCTTGATTTATATATTATAAAAAAAAGGATTGTGAAACCATTTCATTGGCTTACAATCCTTTCAAGTATTCTTACATTTTCGTAAGGTTTGACTTTTTCAGACTATCCTTTTTGCAGCTGATAATAACATTTGTCCCTTTACCAACTTCAGATGTGATACTTATTTCGTGGCCCAGTTTATTACATACTCCCTTACATAGGTATAGTCCAAGACCACTTGCTTTCTTATCAAATCTGCCATTATAGCCTGTAAAACCTTTTTCAAACAGTCTTGGTATATCCTCCTGCCTGATTCCTATTCCTGTATCTGAAATGATAATTTCATTCTTATCATCCCATGCCACAGCCTTTATAGTGACCTGACCTTCATTTGTATATTTAAGGGCATTTGAAAGAACCTGGTCTAAAACAAAAGAAAACCATTTTTCATCCGTAAGCACTTTTATATCCAGATTTTCAAGCTTCACAGAAAGATGCTTATGAATAAAAATAGGAGCAAATTTCTTTACAAGCTGCTTTACTAAGGCTTCTATATGAATTTCCTCCAGTACCATATCCCCTGACATAGTGTCAAAACGGATATAATTAAGAGCCATTTCCACATAATTCTCAATTTTAAAAAGTTCCTGCTTATAGCCTGATGTATCACTGTCACTTGTATCGAACAAGGCTCTTAGTGCGGCTATCGGAGTTTTTATCTGATGAGCCCACAAAGTAAAAAAGTCTTCCTTTTCCCTGATGATTTCCCAATATTTATCCTCATCACTTCGCTTAATCTCTGAAATATTATTCTCATAATAATCTGAATATTTTTCCCTTGTATCCCTATAATGCTTATAGGTAATCACCATTGCAATAATCCAGAAAATCAAGGTAAATGCTACTATATATAGAATAAATTCATAATTAATGTTATAAAGGTAGCCCACCAGAATATCTATAATTATATTTAAGATCAATAATAGTAGAAGATATTTGTGACTATTCCAAAAATTATCCTTCTTCAATGATATACCCCATTCCTCTCTTGGTAGATATCATATCCTCGCAGCCAAGTTCTGTAAGCTTTTTACGAATTCTTGCAATATTAACTGTAAGGGTATTATCATCAACAAATTCCTCTGCTCCCCATAGCTTCTCCATTATATCTTCTCTACTCACAAGCCTTCCCTTATTTTCTAATAGGGTTTTGAGAATAAGGAACTCATTCTTGGTAAGATTAATTATATTTGCATCTTTTGACATGGTACATTCATCAAGATTTAATATAAGCGTCCCGCAATGAAGCTCTTTATTATTAAACTCCATATCTCCGGTACGTCTAAGTATGGCCTGTATTTTGGCAATCAGAACCTTCATATCAAATGGCTTGGATATAAAATCATCCCCGCCCATATTCATTGCCATTACTATATTCATACTATCATCTGCTGATGATAAAAAGACTATTGGTACATTTGAAAATCTCCTGATTTCCGTACACCAATAAAATCCATTATAAAAAGGAAGCCCTATATCAAGAAGTATCAAATCCGGATTATAGGCCTGAGCCTCTTGGCTTATTTTATCAAAATTCGTCACGCATTCAGCTTCTATCTGCCAGGTCATAAGCTCCTTTTTTATACTTTCAGCAATTGCTTTATCATCTTCTACAATAAATATTCTGCTCATAATAATATGTCCCTTGTATAGATTAGATTTAATTCCAGACTGCATTACCCCAAAACATAAAGAATCTTCCACGTTAGTGTATTATATAGTATTAAATATTATTTATCAATAAAAGCAATTTTACTATTTATCTATATCCGATTCCTCCCTGATTGTTTTTACAAAGAAGAGAAAGTAGATTATATCTCCTTATACTTCAATAATTCTTCTACATAATCCATACCATACTCAGATAAATGACTATCTTTTCTAATAATATAACCTATAGTAAGGGGATCTTCTTCTTTTAATTTTATAGATACAAGCCCCTGCAGAATGGCATTATCTGCTGATAACATACCTGAACCAATGGAATACCCATGCATATCTGCTATAAGCTCCATTGTCGTTGCCCTGTCATCAGATTTGATAAGCTTCTTAAAATCATAATCAGCCATAGCCTCTTCCGTAAGATAAAAATTACTATTATCGCTTTGGTCAAATGCAATGCATGGGTAATCGGAAAGCTCTTCAATAGATATTTCTTTACGACCGGCAAACTCATGATCCTTCCAGACATAAATATAGGTTTCTCTTTGCATAAGAGGTGTAAATACTAAACCGTATTCCTTCATCAGCTTTTTTATAACACCTTCATTTGCACCCGAAAAAGAAATGATTCCCACCTCACTTTTCAAAGTTCTTAAATCTTCAAGGACTTCCCTGGTCTTAGTCTCATGGAATGAAAATACATATTTTTCTGGTTCATAACTCTTAATCACAGCAGTAAAAGCTTTGATTGAAAAATTATAATGCTGGGAGGATACTGAAAATCTTTCTTTGTCACTATCCCTGGATAAATATCTATCCTCCATAATTTCATATTGACCAGTTACCTTCTTTGCATAAGTAACAAACTCCCGTCCCTGATCAGTAAGGGAAATTCCCCTATTAGATCTATCAAATATAAGGATTCCCAGTTCCTCCTCCAGTTCCTTAATACTGGCAGATAAAGCAGGCTGAGATATAAAAAGCCTGGTAGCTGCCTCCCTTATAGAAGAAGAACTCGCCACCTCCAATACATATTTTAATTGAGAAATATTCATAATGAGTCACCACCCTCTTACCATTATTTACCAAAGGGGTCTGTCTTATATTATTTTCCATTAATTCCAGCCTACATTACCCCAAAACATAAAGTATTTTCACGATAGTGTATTATATAATATTGTAGTCCATTTGGGAATTCTTTTTCTATCCTCAAAAAATATAATATGCTTACAAATGCCTATTTTAGCCATTCTTACGTGACATTTTTAAAACTATGAAAATTATAAAAAATTATGGATAGAAATCTGGTACATTGATCGTATATATTAATAGCAGCTGCAAAAAAAGCTAAGGAGAAGAATCGTGAATAAGCCAAAAATAAATGAAAAAAATTATATCGAGAGACTTAAGGCCAAAGACCAAAGAGCTCTTGAGTATATTATAGAAAGATATGGTGGCCTACTATATTCGATAATCCGAAAAAAGCTTACTCTGATACCTGATAAGGTGGATGAATGTTTTAATGATGTGTTACTGAAAATGTGGGACCACGCGGAGGATTATGATGAGGAGAAATGCGAATTCAAGGGATGGCTTGCTGCAATAGCCAGGTACCAGGCCATAGATTATCTCAGAATAGCAAAGCGTGAAGAATTCGGTCGTGCAGCAGAATCCCTGGAGGATCTTGCAAATAAAACTTGTTTCAACGATGAAAGGTTCCGCGAGATTGAGGAATCAATAGATAATGAATTCGAGAAGCTTATATCTTGTCTCGCCCCCATAGACCAGGAAATATTCCGCCGACTCTATGAACGTGGTGATAGTATGGATGACATAAGCCGTGATATGAATATTCCAAAAAAACAGCTTTATAACCATACATCCCGTGGCAAGAAGAAAATCAGAGACAGATTTCTATTTAAGAAGGAGCACATAAATGGATAATATTTATAAATACTTTAACGATATAGAAACAGATTTCAGTGAGTACGAAGAGGAAACCCTCTCACCTAAGGATGTAGCTAAGATCAACTCACGTATAAATAAAATATTACAACAAAGAAAGAAAACCTCCAACAACACCCTCACCTGGATAGGCCGGGCTGCCATAATATCATTATGCTGTCTCTCTATTGGTGGTGGAGTTTACGCAGCAACTACACTTAGAAAAAACACAAAAGAGAATCTTCGTATTAAATCATCTGAGTCTGAGGTCATATCTACAGAAGATAACAAGGTTACTAAAAAAATCTTTGATGAAGAGACTGGCAGTGAACTGACCTACGATGTATATACTGAAGCAGCTTCCTCAGCTGATGGAGTTTCTATAGAACGTATTAGCAAAGAGGGTGATTTGATCACTATGGATGTAAATATTGAACTGGACGACATCAGCAAGTTTGAACCATTAAGAGAAACCTTTGATACCCTTGTAACTTTAGGCCATGGTGATAAAATGACCCAGGAAATCTTAGGCAATTTCTCAATAACATCAAAGCTGGACGATACTGAAATGTTATCCTGGTTAAACACCTATGATATAACAGATAATACTTTATCAATGGAAATAGTAATAGCTTCACGTACAACACAGGCTTTATATGATGGTAGTGATCCTGACCTTCCTCATATAGAATACGATTCAATGACAGGTCCAAGTTCAGTATCTGAAGAAGACGCACAAAAAGAAGAGGAATACTTTGATAACTATTATGCTTCTCTTCCAGATCCATTAAATTGTACAATAACCCTTGATCTTTTCCTAGGAAATGATATTGGCGAAACTTACACCTTTGTGACAAATCTTGAGAATAATTATCAGAGCAGCAAAAATGATCGTTACAATTTCGATGGTGGAAGTGCTACGATTGAATGGTATGGACAAAAGGAGTCCCTCAGTATCAACAGTTATTCTATAGAGGCAAATGGACTAGAGCTTTATGGGGAATACTCAAAAGAAGATGACTATGATGCCTATACTGCAGAATTAGAAAAGCAAGGTTTATTTTCATACGAAGAAGAACTGCTTATCACAGCCTGGGATAATCTTGGAAACAATTATATCTTAAATGTAGAACCAGGTAATTTGCTTGAAACAGATCCTGAGATTATCAATTTAGATGCATTTACCGCCACACTATGCAGAGATGGTAGTGAACTGTCATGGTACAAGGAGATAACAGGTACTGATTACTCTTCAGAGTGGGCTGATGGTATCTCTGAAATAAGCCTTGCTATTGATAAGTTCACAAGAATTGAAAGAATCGGTGGAACTGAAAATGAACCAACTAGAGAAGTTACAGGAACTCATGAGCTGGTATCTGACCCAGTAACAATCACCCTTCAATAAATACTTAATATTTAGTTACATTTAGCAAAATAAAATGTGCAGTGGTATCAAACCGCTGCACATTATTTTTTTTATTGTTAGCTCTGTCCTGTATATTTAGTGTCTTATTGATCACAGAATTTTCCAAATACTATCCACAAATCATTTACGCCAATTGTCATCCGGGATTGTGCCGTTCGCCGCAGCAGCCAAAGCACTCATTTCCATTTCTCCTTTTACCTCTGTGCCTTGCACTGTCCGAAGAACATTTCCCCATAGTGGAATGGTCACCGCAGATCCCATGTCCGTCTTCGGGCTCTACAAACCTCCAGACGATGCCTGATATCACCGGAAAGCGTTGGGAAAAAGTTCTGATACCTGCTGATCTTTACCATATTTTCCGGAATGTATTTTTTCATGGCTATTTCCTCCCTACAAGTATGGTCGAGCCGGAAAGCTCCATCCACAAAGCTTCGAATCTGCTCATAAACATTCCATTCGTAGTATCTATGAGCTTCACCTCTTCATATCCCATGTCTATTAATCTCTTTACAAACTCTTGCATATCACCGTATCTGCCTTTGGACATGATGTCATGGATAGCAAATGTTCCGCCTTTTTTAAGAGTACGCAACGTTTCAAGAAGTATTGCCTGACGATCTCTGCTCGGAATATTGTGATAAACATAATTGCTGGTCACGGCATCAAAGGTTTCATCGTCAAAA
>JAILGP010000032.1 GCA_024696635.1 Eubacterium sp.
TATATCATCTTAAGATTTCTTATTTTGTCCAGCTAACATCTTAATAGCCTTGAAAAGACTAATCGGATTACCCTTATAAAGTGACATCATCTTATAAAGCTTTCCAGCAAGTATTATAAATATCAAACTGCAGGCAATAAGAATAAGAAGACCTATAAGAGCTGTAGAGGTGGATATAACACCTGAACATATTCCAGCAGGAAGAACCATTGCAGATGTAAATGGAACCATGTAAATCCATGTCATAACATTTGTAGTATCTATACCCTTAAATATAATTATATAAAAGGATGCCAGAAGCAATAATGTGAAAATGCTCTGATTACTTGCACCCTCTTCTCTGGTACTTGAAACAGCACCAGCCATAGCTGATATAGATGCATACATAACAATTCCAAGAATAAGAGCAAGTATACCTATAATAACATTTACCGGTTTAAAAAGACCTAATTCTCCAAAATTCTTAATAAAATCCATAAGTGTAGATGAAATATTCTCAAACATATGATCATAAATCATAATACCCGTAAAAAGTCCTAATATGAGAGATATAAGCCATGTAAACAGCTGTATTAAACCAGAAGTAAGGACAGCAAGCATTTTTCCAAATATCATTGACTCAGGAGTAACCGATATAAGCATAGTATCCATAAGCTTAGAAGTTTTCTCAAGTATAATATTCTGAAGAATAGAATTACCATATATGATAATTACCATATATACAACAAAGGCACACACAAAAACTAAAACCAGATTAAAGATTGGAAGTATTTCTGCATTAGCCTGTTCCGCAACCTTATCACCATCTGAGTATAGATCAGTGCCATTTTTATAGCCCTCTATATCATAAACAGAATATTCGGATGGAGTAAGCACAGCATTTAAATCCTTTACAGAAATTCCTGAAGCCATAATTGTCACTATATTTCCAGAACTTTGTAAAAATTCACTATAATTATCAGCACTATCTTCTTCTATACTGGAATTATCAGGAAGAATTATTCTTGAATCAATGGTTCCATCTTTTTTCCTGAATTCAAGGACAAGACTAGTTTTTTCACCATTTGATGAAATACTTTCAAGGGCCTCATCAATTGAAGTAGCATTGATATACTTTATATCCGTATAGCCCTCAACTCCTGTATAATTTAAAGAATTAAAATCAGCCTTTGGAGCAAGTGGATCAACTACATATATTCTATCAGCACCACATCCTTCTAATTTCTCTTCTTCGTCTGAAGAAGCATTACCTGCAATCACAAATATGATTATAGGAGCAAGAAACAGAATCAATGCCGTTATTAAAGTTGTCATCTTATATCCCTTAGGAGATATCTGATTTTTCAATGTAAATTTATATACAACATCAAAATTTTTAAACATTTTTCTTTCCCCCTTAATTTTTTGCTGATTTCAAAATAGCCATAAGTTTTGGCGTTGATGAATCACTTAAAACCAGATTTCTATAAGTTTTTGCAGAAAGCATCATAGCAAGTACAACAAGTATAATCTGTATAAGATATGAAACTATCAACTCTACAAGACCTATTCTTCCTGCAGCAAAGGATACAGGAGACATATAAAATGAAAACGGAGGAAGTATAGAACCAATCTTTGTGATTATATCCTTATCAGCTGATCCTATAAATATTGAACCCATATAACCAATCATGGATATTGTCATAAGATTACCAGTAGCAGTTTGAATATCCTCTGTTTTATTGCAGGCAGATCCCATAAGTCCTCCAAGAGTACCAAAGAATAAAAATGCCAGAATAATTGAAAAAACAAGAGATAATGTAACCCCAGGACCAAAATCCTTAAATATAGAAAAATCGAATCCACTGGTATTAAACTCCGACTGCTCAATACTAAATACGTTCTTCATTACAAAGCTTGATATATTTGTACCAATAATTCCGCAAACAAGTAAAAGAACAACATAGCTCATCATTCCAAGTACCTTACCCATAAGAAGAGCCATAGGTCTTACACTTACAAGAAGACTTTCAACAAGCTTAGAGGTTTTCTCTTCCGTTACCGATGTAATTATATATGAATTAGAAAGTGTTATTACTATAAAAATAATAATTGTAAAACCAAGATTATAAAACATATAGTCCCTGGCTGAAACAGTCTTAGCTTCTTCAGAAAGGTATTCATTCTGGCTTGTAACACCATAAGAATTCACTCCCGAAAAAATCATATTAACATCTTCATCACTAAGACCACTTGACTCCATTCTCTTATAATCATAAGCATCCAGGATTATACTTGTAATTTCATCAATTTCTCCAGCCTTTACTTCAGAATCCTTTGTAACAAGTCCTTTTACCTCTATACCCTTTTCTCCAGTTTGGATAATAACAGCCGAGTCCTTTGAACTGATTTCTTCCATCACCTGATTTTCTGATGTAATATCATTTCCATCAATTTTATTAATATAGATATTTTCTTTTATAAGACCGGACTGATTCTCACTACCATCAGATCCTGTATATAAAGGAGATATATCATCGATATCAATATCGACTGATGTATCATTATAGATATAAAGCTTTTCAGTTTCTACATCAGTACCATTGAACTCAACACTGTTTCTTGCAGCATTTTCCCCAGATTTCTGAGATAAATACTGTATTGGTCCCATAAGAGACATAGTTAATACAAAAATCACAAAGGATAAAATATACCCTTTATTCTTAAAGGTCTGTTTTAATGTAAATTTAAAGACCTTACCAAAGCCCTGAAGGCTATATATATTTTCTCTTTTATTCATAACTTTATCCTTAAATTATAAAAATATTATTTATATTTAAAATTAGAATTTAAATAAATTTATTATCAGCATTAAATATTAAATACAATAATAAAGTAATCAAAATCTTAAACTAGCGATTATTGGATTCATCAATATTTTCAGCACCAACTGATTTAACAAATATTTCATGAAGGGAAAGCTCACTAAGATCAAACTTTATTACAGTAACTCCAGCACTTATAAGGTCACCAAGGAGCTTATTTGCCTGTTCATCACCAGTAACCTTGATCTTATATTCAAATTCTTTTTCTGATATAATTTCTGCCCCAGACTTTTCAATGAAGGATGTAATATCCTCCTCCACCTTAAGACTAAGATTAACTCTTCCATAGGATTTTTTGATTTCATTAAGGTTACCTGATACAACAGTCTTTGATCTATGAAGAATTGTAATATCAGTACAGAATTCCTCAACAACCTCCATTTGATGACTGGACATTATTATATATTTTCCAGCTGCTATCTGTTCTCTTACAACCTCTTTAAGGATATCTGTATTTACAGGATCAAGTCCAGAAAATGGCTCATCCAGAACAAGAAGCTCAGGCTCAGAAATCATAGCAATAAGAAACTGTATTTTTTGCTGATTACCCTTTGACAATTGATCTGGACTCTGAAGCTTTTGTTTTTTACGACGAGCTCTAGTATTAGGTTTAGCAGAAGAATCAGAAATTACATTTCCATTTTCATCATATTTAATTCTTGATTCTCTGGCCTGTTTTTCAATAAGCTCTGCTGCCTTTTCAGGATAAATATATTCTTCAACCTTAAGTCTTTCAGCCCAATACTTTATTCTTTCATCAACGGTTTTTCTATCAACCCCCCTAAGCTCTCCAAAGTACCTTATCTGATCAATAAGAGTATACTTAGGATATAAACCTCTTTCTTCCGCAAGATAACCTATATTACAGGTATCAAAATTTAGAGGATTTCCATTCCAGCTTACATTACCACCATCCTTATCAAGCATTCCAAGAATCATTCTGATACAGGTGGTCTTTCCTGCGCCATTGGTTCCAAGGAGCGCATAAACACCGGGTTTGGGCATCTCAAAACTGATATTATCAACAACAACCTTTTCCCCATACTTCTTATAAAGTCCATTAACAACAAGCGACATACTTTTAATCCTCTCTTTCAATATGATTAGCTTTGTTTATTAGTTTTTATATCAATTCACGACATAATAGATATTACACTATATCAGACCGTAAAAATCATTTTTGTCGTAAAATGTTTTTTTATTGTAGTAAAATGCAAATCGTCGGATGAATAATAACACCCGACGATTAATAAAATTTAAATCTATTAAAATTAAGCATTATCTAATATTCTATATAAAGTAAAAATTTTAAAGTATAAAGTATAAATCATAAAATATTAATGCCTTTATTATATCTCAAATAATATTTTATATTACTTTGTATCAGATCTATACATAGCAACATGATCATGCACAGATCTTCTAGAGCTAAATGTATTGGCTGTAACACATACGTATTTTTTACCAGAATTTGATTCATAATAAGAAACTGCACAGAAGCCTGCTTCATCAACGAATCCAGTCTTGGCCCCCATTACTGTCCCATTCATTTCTTTATCCTTTATAAATTCCAAATACCAATTTTGGAGACAGATTCCATCAGGAAGTCCTAAATCTTCATATGTAACAGAAGTTGTATAAAAATGAGCACCTAATACATCATATAAAAGCTCATCCTTTTCAGCCTCCGCCATAACTATTGCTATATCCTTAACTGTACAATGTAGATTTTCATCATATACACCTACAGGATTTGTAAAATAAGCATCCTTAGAAAGACCAAGGTTCTTTGCTTTTTCATTCATTTTCTCAACAAATACATCCTCACTACCACAGCAGTACCTTGCAAGCCCAAGAGTAGCATCTGCACCTGAGCATATAATTGTTCCATATAAAAGATCTCTTACTGTAACCTCATCATCCGCAAGAAAACCAACAGCGCTACATTCATTATCACTATAATAATCAACTATATCCTGCGTAATAATAAATGTATCATCAAGCTGTTCTTCAGTAAGATAATCTCTCGCTGTAAGAACTGTAAGGACCTTTGTCATGGAAGCAGGATTAATAAGAGCCTCACTATTTCTTTCAGCAACAACAGTATTAGAATCCATATCAACCAGAATCATATAAGCACTATTTAATTGCTGGGTAAGAACAGGATCACCAGGGGAGGAATAATTAATTGAGCCCTCCACAGAATCAAGATTCACATAAATCAGATCATAAGGATTTACCTCAGTTTCCCCATCCTCAGCATATTGTATTGAATCAAAAACGCTAAGATCAGCTTTTGCTAAATGAACTGTATCATCAGTTTCCTTAGGTACATATATAGATTCATCCTCATTCCAGGTTTCGTTTACATCCTCATCCTGAGGTGCCGCGTCCCCATTAGGAATAACATCCTCATCCTCTACCTTACTTTCTGTAGATATAAAATCTTCTGAAGCTTCTTCAGTTTGATCATCACCACCAAAAAGACTCATATTAGAGGTTTTATTCATGAGATTATAAAAAATAATTCCCATAACCAAAATAATAGCAATTATAACTATAGCCACAAGTAATCTAAGAAATATTATTAAACCTTTTCTTTTATTCATATTATTATCACCTATTACCCTAAGGTCAATAAATCAAAGAAAATAAACAACCTTTGTAAGTTTACTATATCTTAACATTCTTGTAAAGTTTTTGTAATATCTCCAGTCTATACAAAACCATTAAACAAAAAAATCATATATCTTTATAATAAGGATTTTCTTCCATCCTTGTATATGGCAGCTTTAAATGAATAAGATCCATAACAGCTTCGATATCCTTTTGAACAATACCATCATTAATTAATTCCTCCGCCCCAAATCTTATAAGCTCATTATTAACAATTCCATCATTTTCAGCAAAAAAGAATTTAATTTTCTTCTTTTTTAAATTTTTAGAAAGAGCCAAAAGACGATCAGTTGCAGTAATATCAACATTACTGATTCCACTGGCATTTATAATTACTACTCTGGTAGAGTCTAGTATTGAATTTTCAATATCACTTACAAAGGTATCTATATTTGCAAAGAATAAATTCCCGCTAAATCTGTATATTATTACCCCCTGTATAGGCCTTGCATCCTCATGGACCTTAAGCGAGAAAAATCCTTCATGCCCTTCCCTGACACCAACAAATGTTCTAGGAGGATTAACAGCCTCCCTTATAACTACAAAGAAAGATAAAACCACACCAAACATAACACCATATACAGTACCAAAAAAAAGCACTCCCAACATGGCTGAAATAAATATAATAAAATCCTTTCTACTTATCTTAAAGAGTCTGATTGCAAGATCAAATTCACAGGCAGTCAAAAGGGCAGATACTATTATAGCAGTAAGAATAGGTACTGGAAGCAAAGGAATAAATTCAGTAGAGAAAATAAGAATAACCCCCATAGAAATAGATGCGAATACACTCATAATCTGAGAACGTCCACCAAACTGTCTTACTATAGATGTTCTTGAAACGCTGGCATTTACAGGACAAGCACCAATGGCTGATGAAACAAAATTTGCAAGAGAATAAGCCAGAACCTCCCTATTGGCATTAAGATCATAGCCATCATTAATTGCATTTGCTCTGGAAGCAAGCATAGTTTCTGCCATTATTACCAACGATATTGTTAGTGCAGAAAAACCAAGTTCTGGTAGAATTTCCGGATCTGGATAAAGAAGCTTTGGGAGGGGAAGTCCCCCCTCGGCCTGAGGTAACATTTTAACCCCAAAGGAATCCAGTTTAAAAAAATAATTAATGATTCCACCAAGAATAAGCATAATTACAGACATAGGAAGCTTAGGGACAAATTTTCTCATTACAAGAATAATAATTATTGTTAACAGACCTAAAATTAAAGATACAAAATTAAAGCTGTCTAATTCTGTAAATAAATGAAGAACAAGCTCAGGAAGCTCGCCTGTTCCCGGATTACCACCCCACAGCTTTGGTAATTGCATAAATATAATCTCAAGACATATACCAGTAATAAAACCGCCCATTACTGGAAGAGATATAAATTTAACCACTCTTCCAGCCTTTAAAAAGAAGAAAAGGAGCAGCCATAAAGCAACAAGAAAAGTAAGAAGCGGAACAGCTTTTATAGCCTCGTCAGAGCCTGCGGCAATACCAAGACTGGCAATAGTACCACCAGTAAGAGCGGCAGGGGCTGCATCCACACCAAAACCAAAATCAAAGGAAGTTGTAAATATACCATATACTAATATCGGCAGCAAGGAACCATAAAGACCATATATCATAGGAAGCCCAGCAATCTGAGCATATCCCATAGAAATAGGAATAGAAACCAAAGCGACTATTATTCCCGAAAAAATATCTTTAGGAAGATCAATCAGCCTATAATCAGAAGGAAATTTAGATTTAAAATACTTCTTTAAATTCATACAACAATAACCCGTAACCCCATTTTATAAATACATGAAAATATTAATTATCAACTCTCAATCCCCAAGATAATTAATAAATGCAGATGTAATACCTGCCATAATTAATACTCCTACTATAAGACCACCAGTATCAATTAAAACATCAATTATACTACCCGCTCTATCTGATACAAAGGTCTGATGGAACTCATCTGTAGCTGCATAAATTATTCCAATAAAACCAGGCACTCCAAGTCTTATATATTTCTTTTTCTTCTTATCATACCAGGCTCCCGTAAGAAATATTCCTAATATCAAATACTCTGTAACATGAGCAGCCTTTCTAACAGGATATTGTATTTTTTCTATATATCTCTCCTGGGCATCCTCCGTCCATTTATAAAAGTCATACTGAGTAACATAGCCAATAACCCTGCAAACATCATGACTAAGTCCACCGGACTCATCCCCTTTCTGTCCAGAAAAAGAAAAAATCACAACCATCCATACTATAGCTAAAAGCCAGAATATTTTTTTTCTCAGGCTTAAAGTTTTTATTTTATCTATCAGTCTATCCATGTTATTATACCCTTAATTATTTATTTCTTATAAACTAGTCAATAATACCATAAAAAAAGAAAATATTAAAGAATTAGACAAGGACAATATATAATGAATATTGAAATAATATGCGTCGGAAAAATCAAAGAAAAATTTTTCAGAGATGCAATAGACGAATACTCAAAAAGACTTTCCAGATATTGTAAGCTTAATATCAGCGAGGTAGCTGACGAAAAAACCCCGGATAATTTATCTGAAAACGAAAGAGATTTAATAATAGCAAAGGAAGGCGAAAGGATAGAAAAAATCCTTGCAAAGCATGACTCCTCACAAAGCTATATTATAAGTCTGGAAATAAAGGGTAAATCATATTCCAGTGAAGAACTTGCATCATCCATAGATAATTTATCCATAAAAGGAATCAGCACCATAATATTTGTAATTGGTGGTTCTCTTGGACTTGATAAAAAAATATCTAATATGGCAAAGCTTCATCTGAGCTTTTCAAAAATGACCTTTCCACATCAGCTTATGAGAGTTATTCTACTAGAACAGATTTATAGATCCTATCGTATTATAAAAAACGAACCCTATCATAAATAAAAAAATAAAGGTATCAATCTAAAACATATGATTGATACCTTTTATAATTATAATCAATAAATA
>JAILGP010000045.1 GCA_024696635.1 Eubacterium sp.
TCTCAATAATATAAATAAAAAGCAGGATAAGCATAAATGCATATCCCACTTTTCTTTCTTAATTATTCTCCAACCAAATCAACCTCAAAGTCTATAATATATTTATCCTTTTCATCTTTATTATTCCACTTATCAATAATACTTTTTATTCTCATCTGGTAAAAGTCTTTATAATCTCCATCAATTTTTTGACCTGCAATCAAAATGAAGAAATCGCCTGAATAAATACTTACAACATCATTTTTATTGAGAGATCTGATTAGATTATCCTCAAAATCCTCTTTTATTTCATCTGATACATCCCGGCCGTCACTTAACTTTATTGATAGTCTGATAAATCCTGACCTGCAATGGCTTAGCTTATCATTACGATTAAGAAATTTATATACAGTTTGAAGCTTATCAAAGTTAATTTCATAAGCTCCTTTGCCCTCATTTCTTTCTCCTATAATCTTCTTTATCTGATTAAGATTATTTTTATCCTTTTTTTCCAGATCCAGATCTTTTTCAGACCTTTTATTCTGATAGAAAGAATAGCCATGCTTTCCATTCTGTTTTACAACATAAAGAGCCTTATCTGCAAGTTTCATAAGCTCTTCCATATCCTTACCATCAAATGGAACTCTTACTACACCAATAGATGTACCAATAGGAATATTCATATCCTGCCCCATATATTCCTTAGCCGACTTCATGATTTCTCTATTCATTACGGTAGTAAGTTTAGCTACATCCTCCTCATCCAAGGTATTTTTCATAAATGCTATGAACTCGTCACCGCCAAGACGCCCACACACATCCTCATTATCAATATTATTCTTAATAAGCTCAGCAAACCTTATAAGTATTTTATCACCCATGTCATGACCATATAGATCATTTACAAGCTTAAAGGAATCCAGATCAATCATCAGAAGCATACCAGTTTCTTCCTGACACAGACCTCTTAAAACCTTATTGGAGCCTGCTTTATTAAGAATTCCTGTCATAGGATCAATAATCATTTGCTTCTGAAGCCCCATAATTTTTCTGGACCTGTTATTTATTGTATAAAAAAGCCAGACAATATAGAAAAGTATATAAGCAGCTACAAATATAAGATAAATCTGAAAATACAGCCTCTCATACATCATTTTTTCTTTTATTATTTTAACACGTTTACTTGTAATAACTTTATTAGTATCTGACTCATAAACCCTTATACATAAGACATATTCCCCACCTGGAAGATATGCATAAGAAAGGGGGATCAATTCATTTTGATGAACATATATTCCCTCTTCCTCTCTTCCCTCAAGATAATATGCAACAATAGGATTACTTAAAGTGTAATTATTTACAGCTACATTAAAATCTATACGCCCATTTAAAGCCGGTATATAAAATCCACCATTTCCCCCATCTATAAAATTATTATCCTCCAATGTATAGATGGATCTTAATTGAACATCAAACTCATCATTTATAAAATTGTACTTATCTGCAGAAATTTTTCTCACTCCATCAGTACAGCATAAATATAAATCATTATCATAAAGCTGATTCCAGGAATTAGCATTGAGCATAGTCCTAAGTCCCCAGTTATGATCCAGCAAATCATAATTATCCTGAATATCATTATTTATGAGCTTATCCCCATCTATAACAAAAAGTCCTGCACTTGAAGTAATAAAACATTTATCACCCCATACAATTATATCGTAATTATTTGAATAGAAATTATCCAGCATTTTTATTGTTTTGCCATCATCATAATAAATAGCATTACTTGTCACATAAAAATAGCCATCCTTATATTTTACTATTCTCATAACTACAGCAGTTTCAAGCCCATCCTCTCGTCCAATATGGTCTACTATTTCATAATCCTTTATTACATATATTCCATCACCATCAGAGGCAGCAAGTATTGTTCCATCCTCCCTCTCACAAACAGATAAAATATACTGATTACTTAGTCCATCCTCTTGGCCAATGGTCTTTACAACCTTATCTCCCTCTATAAAGGAAAGTCCATTATTTCCTGATACTAATATTCTACCATCAGATAATTCCTGAGTAAGCCTTATCCTATTACCAATAAGCCCACCCTCTTCATCCGTAAAATAAGTAATCTCCTCCTGAGGACTAATTCTTACAAGCATCATATCGCTATATGTACTTATCCAAAGATTTCCCTTAGAATCCTTCATGATATGTCTGATTCTAACATCAGTAAACATCTTTAAATATTTCTTATAAACAGAATTCTCAGTTTCTAAATCAAGCACCTCTAGGCCCTTATCAAGGCCAAGATATATTTCCCCATCCGAAATAAGCACAGAATTAACCACATCCGTCTCTATACCAGAATTTTTAGTTACATTTTCAAAAGGAGTTTTAGAAAACTTAATAAGCCCCTCTTTAGTTGAAGTACACCATATATTATCCTGCATATCTACGAAAACAGAATTTATTTCTCCCTTAATACTTGTTTCATTAAATTTTGTAAATTTACCAGTATCATGTTCAATAAATCCTATTCCATTCTGACAGCAAACAAAATATCCATTAAAATGTAAATCATATAGTATATCATTGATATAAGAAAGGTCTTTCATTTCAATACTATCATATAATTTAAGACCAGAACCATTAAAGTCATATATTTCAACTAGATTCGAATTAAGACCAGCTATAATCTGCCCCTTACAATATTCAACTCTTCTGTATAAGCCTCCTTCTATGTCACAGCTTTTCTTTAATAATATTTTTTCATCATTCAAAATATATAAAAGACCATCATTTGTAACACCTGCCACATATCCATCTGAAACTTGAACAAGATCTTTTGTATAATATAAATCCTTTTCAGTATCATAAGTCTTTATTCCGCCATCAGGAGTAACCAGAGATAAAGAGGCCACTGTACCCAGATATATATTTCCTTTTTCATCCTCACAAATAGATCTTACAGAATCTGCACCAAGCCCATTCTTAGTTGAATAGGATATCAAATGTCCATCTTTAAAATCATAGCAGTAAGCTCCACTATCATTGGTACCAATCCAAAGCCTGTTCTTTGAGTCTTCAAACAAAGACATAACATTTCTTATATTTTTATCTATTACTACTTCTTCATAATCAAAGCCGTCAAAGAGATATAAACCAGAATATGTTCCCACCCATAAATATCCATTATCCGTCTGAAGCACTGTATTTGTCTGACTGGTATCGCCATAAATCTCCACCTCATAATCTGAATTAAAATCAAGTGAATATTCATCCTCACGATTGTCCAAGTCTGAAGAAGCATATATAATCACAGACTGACCAAGAAGTATACCCGCAATGAGGAATATGGATATAATTGTAGTAAGGCCAGCATCCAATTTTTTCTGTTTAAATATAATCCTTATGTTTTTTACAAAGAAAACAGCAAAAAGCATAGATATTACCCTGTCAGGAATATCCACAAAAAGTTCAGATACTACTGTAATAACAGGTCTGCTATTAATAGAATGATAAAGCATCTCATAAAGAGCATTTCCCCATATATTACCAGGCATTCCATCATAACATATATAATTTAAGGGAATAGAAACCAGAGAAGAAAGCAAAGCCGAAAGCATGGCAACGGAAACTACTGTGAAACCATCAATTTTAGTCCTACGTGAAAAAAAGAGTCCAATAATAAAACCTGTTAGGGCTCCAATAACCGTATAATATATATAATTTCCACTTATTAAATTAGTGGTTAAAGCAGATAATGTACCAACAAACATTCCAGCTATAGGTCCAAATTGAATAGCTGCAAACATGGTTCCAACTGTATCAAACCATATAGGAAGCTTTAATGACTGACTGGCATAATATCCCCCAATATTTAATACATAACCTGCTATTATACAAAATAAACTATATCTATTAACTTTAAATAAAAATCTATCCTTTATACCTGTAAAATCCATAATCACCTCAAGATAATATTATCTATTGTCTCTAATATTTATTTTTAAC
>JAILGP010000077.1 GCA_024696635.1 Eubacterium sp.
TAATGTAAAAGTTTATGAAGAAAAGGTACTTATCATTATTTCTATTATAATGGTTATTGTAGATTTATTATTATTTCTATTATAACGGTTATTGCAGCTTTATTTATTATTTGATTTTTATTGAATAGTTTATACATTTGATGGTAAATTACAGAATAAGCTAATATATCATAAAAAACATAAGAATCATCAAAGAAGGTCGTGTCGTAACGGCCTTTTTTTATTGCATTTTGGCAAACAAAAGACTGGAAAATAAGAGAATTGTTTGCTTTTTTGGGTTGTAAGCTTGTGGAAAAAAGAGAAAAGGTAAACAAAAGACCGGAAATCAAACAAATTGTTTGCCGGACAGGGAAAAAAGCTTGTTGGAAAATAAGAAAAGGCAAACAAAATACCGGAAATTAAGCAAATTGTTTGCCGGACAGGGAAAAAAGCTTGTTAAAAAATAAGAAAAGGCAAACAAAATACCGGAAATCAAGGGAATTGTTTGCCAGACAGGCCCAAAAGCAAGAAGAAAAAGTAGAAAAGGCGAAGCTTTACAAGGACAGCCCCGTGGAAAATTACCAAAAGGACAGTCCCCGTGAAAAATGTGGCAAATTCGCCAACCTTACAAAAATGAAAGGTTAATGTAAGGTTAACAAATTCCTATCTTAGGGTGTTAATGTTAAATTATGTATAGCTCAAGAAAATGAAGTTTAAAAATATTAAAGAGGTAAAGTATTTATGAAAAAATCAGTGATAATAACTTGTGTTACAGCGGTTCTTGCGGTTGGTGTAATTTGTGGTTTTATGTTTAAGAAACCAGGAAAAATTGATTCTTTTCAGGATAGTGTAACCAGTGTAGAAAACATAGCTATTCCTGAAGGAACAAGAATAGTTGCTCTTGGGGAAGCAACTCATGGAAATAAAGAATTTCAGGAGCTTAAGCTGGAGGTATTTCAGGAACTTGTGGAAGATACAAATGTAAGGGCTCTTATCCTGGAGGGAGATATGGGAGGCTGTGCCCTGGCAAATAATTATATTCAGGGTGGTGAAGGTAGTGCCGAAGAGGTGACAAAGCTTCTTGGTTACAGACTTTACAGGACAGATCAGATGAGGAATCTGGTTCAGTGGATGCATGATTATAATGAGACAGCGGCTGAGGATGATAAGGTTCGTCTCTATGGTATGGACATTCAGAATGATATAAATGCAATTAATTATATAAAGGATACATATAGTAAGCTTGATGAAGAAAAGTGCAAAACTTATTCTGAAAAGCTTGATAGCCTCCTTGGAACAGAAAGTGATGCTTATGATCCAGCTGATTTTGATAATATAAATTCATTTATGGATGAAATATCTAAGGATATTGAGGATAATAAGGATGTCTATGTAGAAACAATTGGTAAGGATCAGGTTGAGACACTGGATAGAGCAACTTATTGTATCAAGAGTTATCTGGATTATTATGAGAAGCAGGGAGCATCAAATAAAAGCCGTGATACAAAGATGAAGGAAAATGTTGACTGGGCCCTCTCTATAGAGGAAAATGACCATAATGGCGCTCTCATGATGGCCTGCCACAATGGCCACATGACAAGAAATCAGTCTACTATGTATACATTTCTTGGAAAATTCCTGAGTGATGAATATGGGGACGAATACTTTGCTATAGGAACAGATTATTATAATACAGAAGTTAATCTTCCTGGACAGGATGGAAGAATAAATGTTAATTTCTGTTCTAACGACAAGCTTGCTTACCAGGTTAAGGACATGGAAGAAGATAAATGTTATATAAACTTTGATGATGTTGATGATAATAGTAAGCTTGGAAAGATAATTAATAATAAAATGAAAACAGGTTCTGTTGGTGAGGATTATAATTTTATGTACAAGATTCTTAGTTCAGCAACACATGTAAATTATGCACCTACTGATATGTATGATGCCATGATACTTTATTATGAGACAAATCCAACTGTAATCTGGGAAGATTAAAAAAATAGCATAAAATATACTAGAAGCCACTAAAAAAATTATAAAGAAAATAATAGAAAATCACATTAGAAACAATGGAGAAATTATGGAAAAGATATTAGAAGTGCAAAATGCAGAAAAATATTATGGCAATAAAGGAAGCCTTACAACAGCGCTGAATGATCTTAGCTTTTCAGTTGAGAAGGGAGAATTTGTTGGGATAATGGGAGCAAGTGGAAGTGGTAAGACAACACTTCTTAACTGTATATCCACAATAGATAAATTATCCACAGGAAGAGTTCTTCTTAGTGGACAGGATATAAATGAACTAAATGGAAAGAAGCTGGATGAATTCAGAAGTAATAAACTGGGATTTATATTTCAGGACTTTAATCTTCTGGATACCATGACGGCAGAGGAGAATATATATTTGGCCCTCTCCATTAAGGGGGTTAAGGCAAATGAAGCAGAGGAAAAGATAAACAAGGTGGCTGAAACTCTTGGTATACTTGATGTTCTTAAGAAGTTTCCATCCGAGATGTCAGGAGGACAGAAGCAGAGAGTTGCGGCAGCGAGAGCAGTTGTAACAGATCCGGAGCTTGTACTTGCAGATGAGCCAACAGGGGCACTGGACTCAAAGGCTTCCAAGTCACTAATGGAAAGTCTTAAGAAGCTAAATGAAGTCGGTGGGGCAACTATACTAATGGTTACCCATGATTCCTTCAGTGCAAGCTATGCCAGAAGGATAATATTTATCAAGGATGGAAAGATATTTACAGAGATAGTTCGGGAGGAGGACGAAAGTAGAAAATCCTTCTTTAAGAGAATAGTTGATGTGACAAGCGTGCTGGGAGGAGAACTTGATGAAGTCGTTTAGTATTGCATTAAAAAATATAAAGAAAAGCAAGGATGATTATTCGGTATATTTCTTTACCCTTATCATAGGTGTATCCATATTTTATATGTTCAATGCTATAGGAACACAGGGAGTTATGGAAGATGTTTCAAAGTCCACCAATAGCTCAGTCGGACTTCTTGTTAATATAATTAAGATAGTATCCGTATTAGTAGCATTTGTCCTAGGATTACTTATTATATATGCAAATAATTTCCTCATTAAAAGAAGAAAAAAAGAATTTGGAATATATATGCTTCTGGGAATGAGTAAGAAAAAAGTATCTAAGATAATTGTAAATGAAACTGGTCTTGTAGGTATATTATCCCTGGGAGTAGGTCTTGTTATAGGAATATTCGGATCTCAATTCCTTTCAATAATCGTAACCAAAATGTTTGAGGTTGATGTTACCAATTACAGATTTACTGTATCTATCAAGGCCATAATAATGACTGTAGTAAGCTATGCAGTTATATACCTTGTAGTTTTCATATTTAATACAAGAACTGTGTCTCGTAATAAGCTGATCGATCTGATAAATGCAGAAAAGAAAAGCGAGAAGCAGATTTTAAAGAATAAGACTATGTCTATTATACTTTTTATCCTGGCTATATGCGGTTTAGCCATAGCTTTAGTCAGAATAGGATTCTACGGTGGAGATGTTAAAAGGAATGAATTCATTACCTTATTCTTTGTGGGAATCATTGGAACATTTGTACTTTTCTGGTCTATATCAGGATTCCTTCAGGAAGCACTCAGCAGTTCGAAAACATTTTACAGAAAGGGTCTTAATTCCTTTGTCATAAGACAGTTTACAGGAAATATCAATTCGTCTGCTTTTTCAATGGCTCTTATAACCCTTATGCTCTTTGCTGCTTTAAGTCTTTTTTCTACAGGCTTTTCCATAAGAGCTTACCTTAATAAGAGGCTTGGAAATGCAACGCCTGTGGATGTTACAATTATGACGGACAAGGATCCTGTGGAGGATGTGTTTGAGGAAAAAGGTCTAAGTCTTAATGAAATTATGGATGAATACATAGAGCTTCCTATTTATGAAAGTCCTGAAATCACATTAGCTGATACATTAGGGGAGTTTAAACAGAATGCATCGGAGACATTTAGGGCTGCCAGATGGGAATCACCTGAATATGTAATGGGTCTATCGGATTATAATAAGATTCAGAATTTGTATGATCGAGAAGAAATTAAGCTTACAGACAGTCAGTATGCTGTTATTTCAGATTTTGAGCTTCTCAATACATATAACGAGATGGCACTTAAGGCTGGAACTGAAATTGAAGTGGGTGAAAATACCCTTAGTCCTGCTTATGATAAGCCTATAGAAGAATATATGATGATGTCGGGAATGACAGCCAGCATGGGAGTTGTGGTGGTTCCAGATTATATTATTGAAGATGAGGAAAGTCAGTTTACCATAGATTCTTACTTTCTTGCAGGTGATTACAAGGTAAAGACAAGAGAAGAAAAATATGCAGTTGATAACAGGCTGGAAGAGACATTTGGAAATGCTGACGAAGGGGCTATAGATGAAAATGGTGATATATATTATCCAATAATGTATTCAACTAAAAATCAGGTAAAGGATAATAGTGTGGGTACATCGGTAATTGTAGTATTTATAATTCTTTATATAGGGATTGTATTTGTTATTGCTTGTGCAGCTATTATAGCTCTGAAGATTTTGTCAGATAGCATAGATTCTACAAAGAAGTTTGACATACTTAAGAGAATAGGGGCTGGTAGCGGTATGAGAAGAAGAGCTGTATTTGCTCAGGTCCTGATGAATTTTCTCCTTCCTCTGATATTTGCCTCTTTATATACTGTATTTGGACTTAGATATATCAAGCAAATGTTAAAGGCTTTCGGATTGGTAAGTATGGGATCGGGAATAATAGTAACATTTATTATCATGCTTATTATATATGGTGGATATTTCCTTATGACTTATGAAAACTGCAGGAGGATTGTTAAAGCCTGATGGGGACTGACAGAATAAACCTGTGTCCATTATGGCGTAGAGTCATAATGAAAAGTGTGAAGGTTTTGGGATGGGCTTTGCATCAAGGCGGGCCCATCTTTTTAATTATAAATATGTTTTGTCTTGTTAAATAATTCTTATGATATTATTATATCTAATATGTGAAGGAGAGAATGCTATGAATAAAATTGGAATACTTGAAGATGATTTAAAAATGGGAGAGGAACTTAAGCTTTTTCTTGAGTCAAATGGTTATGAAGGAAGATTCATAAGTCCCTCTGAATATAAAGGAATGAAGGAAGATGATCTGACTAATTTATTGTTGGGGGAGAACCTGACACTGCTTCTTCTGGATATAGGACTTCCTGGATTCGATGGTATAAAGATATGTAAAGCATATAGGGAGAAGACCAATTCTCCAGTCATAATGATAACTAGCGATAACAGTGAGCTTACCGAGCTTATCAGTATCGAGAGTGGAGCGGATGACTTTATACCTAAGCCCTTTAACACCCGCATACTTCTTGCCAGAATGGAAAATGTTATAAGAAGGATGAATCAAAATGGGGATGCATCAGAGGATATGATTGTCAGTCTTGAGAGTGGACAGACATTTACATTTGCAAAGCTTAAGGGAAAGATCAAGGGAGTAGATAGTAGTGAAATGGAACTATCTAAAAATGAAATACAGATATTATCTATACTTCTTAAAAATAAGGGAATCATTGTTTCAAGAGATGATATCATTAATTACCTTTGGGATAACGAGGCATTTGTGGATGACAATACGCTTACAGTTAATATGACAAGACTTAAGGCTAAGCTGGACCAGATTGGAATAAGCAATGCCATTGTAACCAAACGAGGGATGGGGTATATATTAAATTGAAATTTGGAAGATTTATAAAAGAGCATATTATATGGCTGGTAATAGCCTTATTCCTGATAATTACAATTGACATATTTCTTCTGACCATAAAGGGTTCCATATATCTTGCCTTATATGTTACATTTGCAATTCTTCTATTTTATTTTATAGGTATGCTATATGAATATAGAAGGACAAAGGCTATATATGAAGAGATTCTTATCAACATGAGGGCTCTGGATAAAAAATATTTTGTTCCTGAAATACTTGATATGCCTGAGGGACAGGAGGCGGAGCTAATAATCGATATACTCAGGGAAGCCGAGAATTCCATGAGTACAAATGTATCTGCCTATCGCAGAAATATGGAGTACTATAAGGAATATATAGAAACCTGGGTTCATGAGGTTAAGGTGCCAATATCTACAGCCAAAATGATATTGGAGAATCATAAGGACAAGCCTCTTAAGGATAGTGAAATCGATGTTGAAATTGACAGAATAGAAAATTATGTGGAACAGGCTCTTTATTATTCCAAGAGTGCTGAGGTTGAAAAGGATTATTTTATTAAGGTAATTGATCTTGAGGCAATAGTGAGACAGACCTTTGCAAAGAGGAAGAAAAGTCTTATTGCAATGAAGGCTGCTATTGATATTCATGATATAGATCCATCAGTTAAAATCAGAAGTGATGGGAAATGGCTTGCATTTATCCTAGGACAGATAATTGATAATTCAATCAAATATGCAAAGGAGGATGAAAGACTTAGATTTTCTGTGTATGAAGAGGTCGATGACCAGGAGAAACGGCTTATTATAGAGGATAACGGGGTCGGAATAAAAAGCGCGGAGCTTTCCAGGGTATTTGATAAGGGATTTACAGGATCAAATGGAAGAAGTGGAAAGGCATCCACCGGAATCGGTTTATATTTATGCTATAGGCTTTGTAAAAGACTGGAGCATGATCTGAGAATTGAATCCCAGGAGGGTGTGGGAACCAAGGTTATTATAGTTTTCTAAGGTAAAAAGGTTATTATAATTTTTTAAAGTTAAAAAATGGTGACTCAAGTTTAATACTGTGAGCCACCATTTTTTTAGTTGTTTTTTAGTGTTAAAAACTTTATTAAGTACTTTGTAAAAACCTTATTAAGTATTTTATAAAAACTTTATTAAAAATTCAGATAAGTACTCTATTCGTCTAATAGTTCAAGTACGATTCCAAATTCACTGTCTTCACCCTGGGCTGCAAATTCAGTAGTTGTAATGCGATAACCTGCACTTGAAGTGAAGTACTTGAGATTTCCAGGATGAACATTGTATTTTTTGGTTAAGGTTGTTCCATCATTATATGTCACATCAACTGTAAGCTTTGCGTCTCTTAGAAGGTTTACTACTGGTTCATGATACATCCAGTCATAGTGGAGCGTTTCCTCTAATTCTTCTGAGCTTATAACTGAATTTATAGATTCGATTGGAATGTAGAAACCGAACTTCTGGTTTGGAGAATAGCTTGTAGTAAAGTCATTTCCTATAACCTCTACAATATCAATACTTTCTGTTACCCCGTATGGATCAAAAATTGCCCAGGTTTTTGTAGGGGTTACATCGATTCCCCATTCGTCGAGAGTCTTGCCGCTGTAGAGAAATTCTTCCGGATCAATATCAGTAGGATTCTCAATATAAAGGGAACATTTATCTATAGATAAATGCAGGCTGCTGATATTATCACCTGTAACAGAAAATAGCATTCTGGTAAAATTCATGTCTCCATTACCATGAGCGTTCCATATAGAAACATTGAAGTCATTGTTTGAAGCAGAATCTGCATTTATAACAAGGTTCGGATCCTTCATGTAGGCGCAGATAAGACTGAAATCATGCTTCTCTGTTGTAGGAGCTGTGTCATTTGCTGGTGTATTATCGTCGCTTGGAATAATATCATCTGATGCAGTATTAGTTGTATCACCACTTGAGTTCGCAGCTGTATCATTTGGTGCAATGTCCACAGAACCATCACCTAAATCAGAGGTCGTTTCATTGGAAGCCGCATCTGTTGTAGCAGGAGTATATCCTTCAGTAGTATTATTAGAAGCCGCATCTGTTGTAGCAGGAGTATATCCTTCAGTAGTATTATTAGAAGCTACATCGGTTTTGCCTGAGTCAGACTTTCCATTTGAATTGCTGTTTGAATTATTGCCTGAATTGCTGCCTGAATTATTGTTATCGGAAGTATCGTTAGAAGCAACATCAGTTTTGTTTTCCTCAGATTTTTCATTTGAATTATCTTTTATGTTATTGCCATCTGAAGTGTTATTTGAAGAATCATTAGAAGCTAGATCTGTCGCGGCTTCACTGGAGATTTCTGTTGTTATATCCTCGCTTGAATCCTCTGAAGCAACTGAATAAGAGGAAGAATCATCGGTTTTATTTGTATTTTTCCATGCCCAGAAGGATACAGAAAGTGCCAGAGCTGCAGCAAGTCCTATAGCAAATGGAATGAATTTCTTTCTGTTTGACTTCTTGCTAATTGGGACTATATTATCTGAGGCGCTTGATCCTGCAAAGGTAGCGCTTGAAGTTGTGGTGTTAGTAGTATCTGTAAATGCAGCGCTTGAAGTTGTGGTGCTAGTAGTATCTGTAAATGCAGCGCCTGAAGCGGTGTTACTAGCTTTATCATTTATATTTGTGGTGACTGTTTTTGTTTCTGTTTCATTAGAATTATCACTATTATTTTCTGTAGCATTTGCCTTAATCCTGCTAGATAATTTAGACATAATCATTTTTGTCTCGAAATCGCTAAGTTCTTCGACCTCATTATTTGCAAGCTTTTCATCGGCATCGGTTTTAATATTATTTAATAAGTCATAGATATCTTTATCCAAATTGATCCCTCCTTTCTTTAATTTTCTTTCGCCCTCGTGAGAGCCGGTTATATATGTAGTCTTTCGACTTTCCTGTTGTCCGTTCTAGTTCTTCCATACTTACCTCTTCTATATAATATTTTATGAAGAGTTCCCTGTCCGCCGGGGAGAGTGGACTTAGAAGTTCATTTAAACGCTCCTGGAAATCCGATTCTTCTTCTATGGCATCAGTAAAATTCTCGGTGTTTTCTTCGTTATATAAAACCTCGTCACCGTTTTCAAGGAGTCCTTCCAATGAGACTTCATTATATTTACTATGCTTTCTTAAGTAGTCGATTGCCCGGTATCGGGCTAGTGCCACCGCCCAGTTGGGAAATGAGCTTTTACTTTCATCAAAACTGTCTATATGCTCCCAGATTTTCATAAAAACATCATATAAACAATCTTCCTGTTCATCGGGATAGTTAAAAAGAGTCTTATTTATTTCCGATTTTAGAAGATTTCCATATCGTTTTATTACAAATTCCAGAGCATCCTCGTTATGATTTTTTAGTTCCTCTAAATAATTATTTTCGTTAATCATACAACACCCTTTAATAATCCCCAAAATATTATACGTAGGAAACATTCATATTCTATCATTTGTAGAAAAAAAATAAATTTTTTTATAAAGGCAAGTTTTTGTAAAATTGACAAATGTGATATAGCAGAAAAATGCAGTAAATTAGGAATAATAAGCTTAGATAAAACTACAGAGGATTTGTGAAAATAAGCTTAGATAAAATTATAGTAGATTTATTATGATAAGCTCAGTGAAATTACAGAAGATTTGTGAAAATAAGATTATAAGATAATTCCGGGCTAATTAGCTGAGATTATTTTCTACTCTTTCAAGGAGGGTCAGCAATTGATTCTTCTCATCCTTAGTAAAATCCTTAAAGCTTATTTCTTCAAGCTTATCGATTCTTTCAATAAGTGAGTCGGATATTTCCTTTCCCTTTGGGGTAAGGTATATACGATAGGCTTTTTTGCCATTAGGTACATTTGAACTTTCTTTACGGATCAGTCCATCCTTTTCTAAACGGGATAGCTGCACAGTAAGTGTGGGTGGTTTTATTGCACAAAGGCTGGCGAAGTCTTTTTGTACTATTCCTTCATTAAAATTCAAAATGTATAAAATTTTAGGTTGGGATTCAGTCAGCCCATAATCATTGAATATTTTTCTGCTTGCTTCTGCATGTGCAGCAGTTGCCCCAAGTAAAGCCATAAATATTTTGTCGTATTTCATATCCTTCTCCTTAGTTTTAGAAACCTAATTTATATATATACATGATTACAAGTTTATTGACAATATATAAAATATCAAGTAGTATCATCTAGAATGATTAGATATCTAATTAATCAGAAATATATAAGGGGTGTTTTATGAAAAAGCTAGTACTAGTCTTACTTTTGGCGGGGCTTTGTCTCTTGTCAGCCTGTGGGAAAGGGGCTAAGAATTCTTCTAAGGAGGTCGTAATGAAATCAGATTATACAGTAAATAAAGAAGTTGTAGAAATTGAAAGTGGTGAGAATACCTTGCATGGTACACTTTACAGACCGGAAACTGATGCAAAGACTCCCCTTATTATTATGTGCCATGGTTATAATGGGGTAGGTGACGATTTCAGGGATGAGGGTAAATTATTTGCTGCCAATGGTATAGCCACATATACTCTGGATTTTTGTGGTGGTTCTAATCGTTCAAAAAGCAGTGGCAATACAAAGGACATGACAATTTTCACAGAGAAAAATGATCTTCTTAATGCATATAATTATTTCAAGACACAGGATTATATCGATGATCAAAACATCTTCCTTTTTGGTGGCAGTCAGGGTGGTCTTGTAACAAGCCTTGCTACAGAGGAGCTTGGTCAGGAGGTTGCTGGTATGGCATTATATTTTCCTGCTCTTTGTATTGCAGATAACTGGCGCGAGACATTTCCAGATACGGAAAAAATACCTGATAGTATGGATTTCTGGGGCATGGAATTGGGTAAAGAATTTTTTCTGTCGATTCACGATTTTTATGTATTTGACCAAATAGGATCATATCCAAACAATGTTCTCATCATTCATGGGGATAAGGATGCCATAGTTCCCCTTTCCTATTCAGAGAAGGCTGTTGAAAAGTATGCAAATGCAGACCTCATAGTAATGGAAGGTGAAGGGCATGGATTCCAGTCGGAAGCTGCCAAGACAGCCAGAGAAGCTGTACTTTCCTTTATCAAAGAAAATATCCGAGAATAATTTACCAAAGGGGGCTGACCCTTTTGGCAAATTCGATTGTGCACAATTTAATTTACCAAAGGGGTCCCTTTTGGCAAAAAATGACCCCTTTGGCAAAAAATTATTCTGAGAGTTCTTCAACCATTTTCCAAAGTGCCTGAGCTGAGTTGAAGTTTTCTGGTATAAGGTTTGCTGGAGATATTGTGATGTCGTATTCTTCTTCAAGGGCAGCAACAAGGGAAATGATGGCAAATGAATCAAGTATGTTGTCATCAACAAGGCTTGTGCAGTTTTCTACGTCTTCTCCAGGAATTATCTCTTCTAATATTTCCAATAGTCTATCCATTTTAATTATTGAAACCTCCGTTAAATGTATTTGTTTCTATATGATTTCTAACAATAATTTCCTTTCCCTCTATGTCACGAACTATAATCGCCGGTATGTCACGGCTGAGGAAAAGAGCCATGCCTTCAGTTGCTGAGTAGGCACCAGTTAAATTGAAACATAGTGTATCCCCGATGTCAAGCCTTGGCAGGCAAATGTTCCTTACCACGATATCATTGATTGAGCATAAGGAGCCTGCCAGCACATAGTCTCGATAATCTTCTGTATAATCAGGTAAATCTTTAGCCTTCCTGTCAGAGGTTTTTATGTAATCAATATAAGGAATCTTCATTCCAGCCATGCTTCCATAGTAGGTTATATGGTGGATTCCGCCTTCAAGTATAGCGTAGTTTGTTCCATCACTGGTTTTAACATCGGCAATGCCAGTGAAATATTTTCCGCAGCTCGCCGCAATATAACGTCCGTATTCAAATGTTATATCCGAGTAAACTTTCCTAATGCCTGTTTTTTCAACTAAGTCCATGAGCTTAGTAAGGTCTGATTCATTGAAGAGGTAGAGATTATTATCAAAATCTGATTTGTCACAGGAAGTATTGTCGTAAGAGCTATTATCAGATTCATTTTTCCCCTCTCCATTCTTAGGAAGGAAATAATCTATTCCAAGACCAGGACCATATTCCAGGCTTAAACCTCTTCCATATTTTTCCTTAAGCTCATTTCCATATTGGCTAAGCAGAATCAGTTCCTTTTCTATCTTTTTCAGACTTTTCTGGGTACCTGAGAAATAATGGATTCCCATAAGGTCTAAATATTCAGAGTCAATTATTTTTTGGCATAAAGCTTCAAGACTTGCTTTATCTACTCCGAATTGATTTCCAGATGTAAGGCGTACGTAGCATTTGAGCCTTTGCGATATCCTGGTATCTGAAGCGCATTTCTCCAGTATATTAAAATGCTCCGGAGATTCTATTGTAAAATACCCCTTAGCTCCACCCAGAGATAAAATCCTGGTCATACTTTCATAGGTTTTATTTACACCTGATACAAGAATCTGCTCAGGCTTTATATTGTCTCTTGCACAGATTTCATATTCACCAGGAGAGCATACCTCAAGTCTGTCCACATAAGGGTGTATATAGCCGGCAAGAAGAGGAGCGGCCTTCATGGCAAAGCAAAGTCCGATATCCCCCTGATGTTCTCTCATCATGGAAAGTCTTTTCTTTACCTCCCCTATATCGTAGAGATAGAAAGGGGTTTTGTATTTTTTTATCAATTCCAAATTGTTCATTATTAAACCTCGAAATCCCAATTCAAACAAACTATATAATTAAACATATAAAGCAAGCAACAAAATAAACATTCAAAGCAAGCAACAAAATAAATATTCAAAGCAAGCAACAAAATAAACATTCAAAGCATGCAACAAAATAAATATTCAAAGCAAGTAACAAAATAAACATTCAAGCCATGCAGCAAATCTAAATGCTACTTAGCCTGACTTAGTTCTCTTAGCTTATTTCTGTCGATTTTTCCATTTTTGCTAAGAGGCAGTTCATCCATAAATTTATATACATTTGGAAGCATATATTCTGGAAGCTTGGTCTTAAGTCCGGCAACGATAGCCTTTCTGTCAGGCGCTTCATTTCCTGTGTAATAAACGATAATTCTATATTTGGCGCTATCATATATGCAGCAGGCCTGACCGATTCCCGGAAGACTGTTCATTGCGCGCTCCACTTCCTCTAGCTCGATACGGTGGCCGTTATGCTTTATCTGGAAGTCACGTCTTCCTGCAAAAATAAGCTTACCACCATCCCTATAGCCAAGATCACCGGTTTTATAAATGCGGCCTATTCCATCTATATTTACAAATGCCTTTGCAGTTGCTTCTTCATTATTATAATATCCCAGAGCAAGTTCATTTCCACCAACACATATTTCGCCAATGGTTTTATTCTCTGAATCGGGAATAATCCTGCCATTTTCATCAATCAGATATATGATCTTCCCAGGAAATACACATCCAATTGGAAGCTTCTCAGGAACATCAGTCGGATCTATTCTATAGTAGGAACAGTTGCAGGTTATCTCCGTAGGTCCATAAAGATTCACAAACTCGGCATCAGGGTACTGGGCCATCCAGTCCTTTAAATGCTTGGCTGGCATTTCCTCACCACTGAAGAGAACCTTATTTATATGAGGGGGAACCTTGTACATAAATTCGTGGAGTCTGTTCAGAAGGACCAGTGCGGATACAGCCCAGGTAAGGGTAGTAACCTGGTATTTTTCAAGCATATCCATTACATTGTTTGGGAATCTGAAAAATGCCGTTGGTATGATTACCATGGTGGCTCCGGTTTTGAGACAGCTATATATATCCTTTACGGAAACATCAAAATCGAATGGGGCCTGATTACCTATTACATCATTTTCACTTATTCCGAATAATTCTGTAAATGTATCTATAAAACTTATTACAGATGCGTGTCCTACTAATACTCCCTTTGGAACCCCGGTTGATCCCGATGTAAAGTTGCAATAAAGTGGCTGCGACGCCCCATAAATAGTAGGTGAGGCACTTGCTTCAGTCTCATCCATTACTATATCAGAAACAGGAGGCATTTCCTGTATGTCCTTTATCCTGTCAAATAACTGGTCGGTGACTATAACCTTACCCTTAAAGCCAAGTCTTTGGATTTTTTCTAAAGTCTGGGGTTCGGCTACAATAACCTGGGGTGAAAGTGTGGAAAGCTGACTCTTATGCCTCTCATCAGGGAAGTCCGGATCCAGCAGACAGTAGAAACCTCCGGCATAGACTGTTCCAAGAAATATCTGAAGAGTCTTTGTGCTTTTTTTCATCATTACAGCCACAGGTTTACCAGGACTTACAAATTCTGATAAAAGCTTACCAATTCGGGCGCTGTTAGACCTTAGTTCTTCGAAGGTACATGCTTCCTCCCCATCAGTTACTGCCAATTTGTCAGGCAGACGTTTTGCGGTTTTTTCCAGATATTCCAGTACATTTTTCATTGATAGTCACCCTTTAATCATTTCTATGATCCGGAAGATCATAATTTTCATTTAAATATTCAATCAGATAATTTGTTGTTTTCTCAGCTCCATATTTATTTATATGATCACCGGCATCACCAGTATCCTGACTCCAGTCAATTCCAAGCTCATCAAGCATAAGATTGAAATCTATATAATCCAGCCCCTGCTTATCTGCATAGGCCTGAATAGCATTATGCTTTGGGTAATTCATATGTATAGAAGAAGGGGAGCTGACGAGAAATACGGAGATTCCCTTTTCTTTACATAGTTCCACTACCTTATCCAGATAATAGATTGTAATAGGATTTATATGGTAAACCTCATCGGTTTCAAACATATATGGACTGCCGTCGTAAGAATCAATAACCTCTACTGGTTCAAAGCCCTTATGAGAATGGAATTCCTCTGGCTCCTTTAATCCCCACAGCTCCTTCCATCGACCATGATATCTGAGAAATGTAAATCTATCCAGAAGAATATTATGGAGGGTTACATCTGCTTCCTTTTTTAATGTAGTCTCCTGTGTAAATACATTTGTCTCCAGAATCATAACCTGAGGACTTTGCTTCTGGGTCAGTTCTTGAAGGAAAAAGTAGGTTTCAGACATTCTCTGTCCCAGCTGATTAAAGTTGTAAGCACTGATACCAGCTTGTTCCATCATCTGTTCAGGGGAAGCCATTACCATAGCTTCGCTGTCCCCGACTATTATCAGGTCCATGGAGTTAGCTTCCTCCAGTAGGGCGGCTGAGATATGTCGCTCTCTTGGATTTGCTAGTTCAGGTTTTTGGAGCCTTACGGGGTCTGATATATATGAAATAATTTTAAGGGCAATCATAAATATAATCAGGAAGCCTGCGATTTCCAGCCAGCCACCAGCCTTAAGTTTTTTGGGGCTGGTATTCTTATCAGGTATTTCCTTAGCATCGATTTCTGGAGCTTTATTTTCTTTATTAGAATCCTGCATAAATGAAATCCACCTCCTCAAAGCCTGGTCCGTAGCAGCCAAATATAGTGATAACCATAAGAAGGGCCAGAACAAGTACCCATCTGACCAGCATTGGTTTTTTAAGAAGTGCTGCACTTATATCGCCTACCTTTTCTCTTATCAGGTTAACAATTATTACAACTATAAGCATAGCAAGAACCACCAGCCAGTCGTATTTGTCCAGGCCCCAATAAAGTGCGGTGCCATCCCACAATATGCTAAGCTGAAAATCCTTAAATATATCTCTAAACATGCTAAAGCCCTGGGTCAGGGAATCTGCCTGGAAGAAGAGCTCCCCTGCAAATATAATAAGCCATGTTTTAAATATTCGAATAATATTTACAATCTTATTTTCCTTAGATGTATGAAGAAGCTTCAGTATGCCGTCTCCAATTGGTTCCAGGAGTAGCTCAAGAAGAATCACAACAAAGTAGAAAACTCCGTAAAAAATATATGTCCATTTTGGACCATGCCATAGACCATTGCAAAGCCAGACTGGAAGAAGAGCCATGGCAGAAGCAACCACCTTCGTTATATGTGCATTTATCTTGCCGCGGGCGAATTTGTTCCATTTCTTTGAAAGGTTGGACATGGAAACTGGATAGAATATGTAGGTCTTAAACCATACACCAAGTGATATATGCCATCTGCGCCAGAATTCCGATGCATTTCGCGCAAGAAATGGCTGGCGGAAGTTCTCTGGAAGCTTGATGCCAAATACATTTGCAATTCCAATGACCATATCCATACAGCCTGAGAATTCCATATATTCCATCACAGTAAAAAGAACAGCGGCCGCTATTACCGAAACTCCTTTAGTTTCATTTTCAGGATTAAAAAGATAAACTACGGCAGGATACATGCGGTCTGCGATTACCAGCTTCTTCATGATGCCCCAGAAAAGGCGGATATAGCCAGAGATTATATTGTAGGGATCTATGGAATTACCGGTATATAGCTGGTCCTTAAGATCACCGTAAAGTGTAATTGGACCTTCCATAACTGTAGGGAAGAAACATAGATACAAAAGAAGCTTTAGAGGATTTTTTTGTGCTTCAAATTTTCCCCAGTATACATCAGCCATGTAGCTAATAGCCTGCATGGAGAAAAATGATATGCCAAGGGGAAGTGCTATTGTCTTTATGGCAAGTATAGGAGCATCCTCACTTGCATGAAACAAAGTATTAATATTTTCTGCGAAGAAGTTGTAATACTTTAGATAAAGCAGGCTGGCTAAAATCATTAGTATTCCCAAAGTGAGAATGAGCCTTGATTTTTTCTGGTAAGCTGCCTTAAGCTTAGCCTTTTCTTCTTTGTCAGAGGATCCACCGGATTTAAGGGCCTTTAATGCATTTTTCTTATCGCGGTTCATCTTCTCCAGCAATAGACCGGCGGCGTATATTACACCAGTAGCTATTACCACAAAAATAAAAAGATTAAGGGAGAATGAGAAATAAAATCCCATACTTGCCAGTAAAAGTGCAACCCATCTGAATCTCTTGGGAAATAACTGATATAAAATTATTGTGAGTGGCAGGAATAACATGCCAAAAACCAGCATATAGTAAAGCATAAAATAACCTCAAATAATATTAAAAAGTTAAAGGCTATTCTATCACACAATGACTTGAAAGTCTAATTTGCTTAGAATTTACCAAAGGGGTCTGTCCCTCTTGGCAAAATTATTGCATGATAATGGCTTGGATGCTAGAATTGAAAATATAATAAATTGGGAGGTTAATGTAACTATGGACAATATGAATTTGGGACAGCCCTTTAAGGTAAGTATTAAAAATAATTGCAGTTATTATGATCCAAACTATGCATCGCTTAAATTTAATATACAAGGGGAAATTGAACTCTCATCGCCTGATTATGGAGAGGGTCAGTCCACTACAGAGTATGTAAATTCAGTAATGGATTTTTCCTTAAATACTGTTTTGATGAAATATTCTAATGAGAATAAATCCTATCAAGAGATACTCAGTAGTATTTCTGATATTGAGTCTGCTGTCAGTCAAACATATCGAGAAAGAAGATTTGACGTATTGGCATTTAAAATTACTTCCTTTGATCTTTTACCTGAATATAAGGCAAGAATTGACCAGATGGAAGCGATGAAGGCTAAAGCCCAAAGCCTTAGTCAGGAAGAGTTTAAGAGTAAATTGGATGAAGCTTATGAGGCTGCTCTGCAAGCGGCAAATACTGGAAATCAAACGACTCAGATGAATCAGACTAATGTGGCAAATCCTGTGAATCCAGCCATGTCTATGAATTATCCTAAGTTCTGCACTAATTGCGGAACTCCAACTACTGGTTCAAATTTCTGTCCGAATTGTGGAAACAGATTAAGACAGGTCTAGTGCACGAAAAATTACATTATTAAATGAACTAATAGAATACAAGTGTATCATAAAACAAGTACATCATAAAATAGGATGTTATAAAGCAATATATAAAACAAGAAGCAAAAAAACAATATAAAATAAGAAGTTACAAAACAAGATTGACTCTGATACAAATAGATAATATAATTATCGCGGATAAAATAAGAAAGGGAGCTGGTATTACCGGCTGAGAGGAAGGTGTGACCTTCGACCTTATGACCTGATTTGGATAATGCCAACGTAGGGATACTTGATATAAGAGTCTTTTATCGAAGCTGTTTCAAATGAGGCAGCTTCTTTTTTTGTCCTTGGAAATTGTTCTGAAATTTTAATAATGTATTTTAATTTATAAATTAGATCAAATAATTAAGTCTTAATTATCTAAATAACTTGCCTAAAAATAGTTTTTTTTTTAATAACTTGTCTAATTTGTAAAAGAAAAAATTAAGAACAAAGCCCAAATAATAATAAAACAAGAAAAAATAATTAAATAAAGGAGTAAAAATTATCATGGAAGAAAGAAACTATTCAACACAGATGGAAGCTGCAAGAAAGGGCATAATTACACCTGAAATGAAAGCTGTTGCGGCAAAGGAGTATAGAACAGAGGAAGAAATAAGAGAGTGGGTTGCCAAGGGCCAGGTTGCCATTTGTGCAAATAAGCTTCATAAGTGTATAGAGCCTAATGGAGTTGGTTCCATGCTTAGGACAAAGATAAATGTAAATCTGGGCGTTTCCCGTGACTGCAAGGATTATAATGTGGAAATGGAAAAGGTTATGGCAGCTGTAAATATGGGAGCAGATGCAATCATGGATCTTTCCTCACATGGTGATACACAGCCATTCAGAAGAAAGCTTACTTCAGAGTGCCCTGCCATAATAGGAACTGTTCCTGTATATGACAGCGTAATTCATTACCAGAGAGACCTTGCTACACTTACAGCAAAGGACTTTCTTGATGTAATAAGACTCCATGCTGAGGATGGCGTTGACTTTGTAACCCTTCACTGTGGAATCACTCGTAAAACAATAGAACAGATTAAGAAGCATAAGAGAAAAATGAATATTGTATCCAGAGGTGGATCACTTGTATTTGCCTGGATGAGCATGACAGGAGAGGAGAATCCATTCTATGAATATTATGATGAAATCCTTGATATCTGTCGTGAGTATGATGTGACAATTTCACTTGGAGACGCCTGCCGTCCAGGCTGTATCGCCGATGGAACAGATGTATGTCAGATAGAAGAGCTGGTTCGTCTGGGTGAGCTTACAAAGAGAGCATGGGCTAAGGACGTTCAGGTTATGATCGAGGGACCTGGCCACATGCCTATGGATCAGATTGAAGCAAATATGAAGATTGAACAGACTATCTGTATGGGAGCTCCATTCTATGTACTGGGTCCTGTTGTAACAGATATTTTCCCGGGCTATGACCATATAACAGCAGCTATAGGTGGAGCAATTGCGGCAAGCTCAGGCGCAGCATTTCTCTGCTATGTAACTCCAGCAGAGCATCTTGCACTGCCAAATGTAGATGATGTAAAGCAGGGAATCATGGCTACAAAGATAGCAGCTCATGCAGCAGATATAGCTAAGAAGATTCCTCACGCAACAGACAGGGATAATGCAATGGGAGATGCCAGACGTGCGCTGGACTGGGATAAGCAGTTTGAATGTGCCATGGATCCAGAAACAGCTAAGGCAATTCGTGACAGCAGAGCTCCTGAACAGGAAGAGACCTGCTCCATGTGTGGCAAATTCTGCGCAGTAAGAAGTATGAACAAAGCCCTTAACGATGAATATATAGATATACTCTAGTATGTAAAAGCTCGGTCTAGAATCAATGACAGGTATGAAAAAGAAAATACAGACAAGTAAAAAATTGCATTTGAAGTAAAATACTAACATTTGTATTTGTTTGAAGTATGAAAAATTTCAATAATTTACTTTATTAGAGAAATAAATGCCCCTATTTCATTACATTTGTTTGACTAGAGTTGTAATAATAAGATATAATAATAACTGCCATTTATGTTAATAATATGCCATAAGATTTTGATCATATGATTAGGTTTTAAGTAGTTTAAGAATTTTGTAATAAGAAAAGTCTAATAAGAAAAAATTTAATAAGAAAAAATTTAATAAGAAGAAATTTAATAAGAAGAAATTTAATAAGAAGATCTAGTAAGGAAATGTACAATTAGAAAAGGAGACTTTTATGAGAAAACTTGGCAAAGTTATTATGGCTGGTGCCATGGCTGCTGCTATGTGTCTTTCCTCAGCTGCATATTCATTCGGAGATGTTAAGGCCGCAAGTGGCTGGGAAAGTGATAGTAAAGGCTGGTGGTATGAGGAAAATGGCTGGTACCCTGTTAATCAGTGGTATGAGATAGGTGGATATTGGTACTTCTTTAAGGAAGATGGCTATATGGATTATTCTGAGTATCGTGATGGATGCTGGCTTAATGCAGATGGTTCATGGAACACAGCATATTCAGGCGGACACTGGGAATCAAATTCAACTGGATATTGGTATGCTGATAATTCAGGCTGGTATCCAACCTCAACATGGCTTTGGATAGATGGCAATTGCTACTATTTCAAGGATAGTGGATATATGGCAGCTGATGAGTGGATTGGCGATTCATATGTTGATAAAAATGGTGCTTATGTGGAGGGTAAAGTGAAGACAGCCGAAAACACAAACACAAAGACAGAGACAGAGACAAAGACAGAAACAAAGACAGAGACAGAGACTGAGCCTGTTGTAGAAAAATATGATTACAGCAAGTATATGACCGTAGAATTTGGAACTGATAAAAGAAAGGTTGAGTTTGTAATAAATGAAGAAACCTGGTCAGCAGAAGAAGCTATAGCTGAGGGTTATACAGTTGAAGGAAATATAGCATCAAAAGAATTTGATGATCTTATGACAGCTAAGTATACATTTACAAAGCTTCCATCAGCAGAAGACCTTAAGAGCTTCCCACTTGATAACAAGCTTGCACCTGCTGTTGGTGTAGCTCTTGCACATGCTGTTTGTACACCAAGTGAGGTTTATACAAGCAGACATAAGAATGAAGTTTGGGATGTTCTTGATTACCTCAATGGAGATAGCGGAGATGTTCCACTTCTTCACAGACAGGGAAATCAGTATGACAGCTGGAAGGCAAATGTAGATAAGGGTGCTAAATTTGCATACTTCAAGGGTGCATCTCCTGCAAACAACTACACTCCAAATCAGCCATATGTAATCGAAGTTCGTGAGAGTCCTTATTATATGTCTGAGGGACTTACGATTACTGGTTATAAGCCTGATATCTACATGGCATTTGTTCAGACATCATGTGATGATGCTGGAGAACGTTATGTTGATGTATATCAGAGTAAAGATGGAAATTGGTATACATGGTATGACAGCTGGAAGCAGCTCTTCACACAGTGTAAATAAGTTGTGATTTGAATCATAAACACAAATGATTTATTTGTATGAACCAGGAAAGTAGCTTAGCTATTGATGCGTATATTAATCGTTCCTGGAACCGGCTAAATAATTAAAAATAAATGCACTATCTTTATTTTAATATTTTAAAGTAGAGATGGTGCATTTTATATTGCAATTAAATCATAAAGAAAATTAAGATAGGATTATAAGTCTTTTGGCGGGAGTCAGTCGTCATATATAGTATTAATGGAACATAGACTATAAAAAATGACAGAAAAAATAATATTTATGGTATATTTAATATATGCTTTAAGCCTTGTTGGAATTGGAGAAATGTAAATGAATAAGTTGTATGAGAAAATTGAATATTACGCAGGAGCTGCACCTGAGAATAAATCATTTACATATCGTATAGGAGAAAGTTATAGGTCTATTGATTACATTAGTTTAAAAAATTATATAGATTCACTGGCGGCTTATTTGTCAGCATATCAGGGACAAACAATTGCAATAATAGGAAACAATAAACTGGAATATGCCATTTCCCTGCTTGCGATTTTATGTAAGGTGGGAAATGCATTTCTTATTAATAAAGAATTGAATAAAGAAGATATTTTGAAGGTCTTTGAAAAAATTTCTACTAAGGACTTAGATGGAGGGGTGGATAAGAAGGATACTTTGGTTTCATCTGACAGAGGACCGGCCCTCATAATACTGGATGAGGATATGGACCTGGACTTTCCAGATTATGATGTTTTGCATTTCAGTGACATTTCAAGGCTTATGAATGAGGGGACAAAAGAGGATGAAGCAAAAGCCGGCGACCAGGAAAAAGAAGAAGAATCCGAAGCCGGTGTCCAGGATAAAGAAGCAGAAGCCCAAGCTGCAAATAATGAAGTTTTTGATAAGGGAAAAGAAATCGGAAATCTGATCCTTCATACATCCGGAACTACCGGAGAGCCCAAGCTTGTGAAGATTGATCAGGATAGATATTATGGTGGTCTTTCTGAATTAAACCGTAAATGGGAGGCAAAGTCGGATCATGCAGATCTGCTTATCATTCCACTTTATCATATATATGCCCTGATCAGTTTATTTCACTGCATCTATGGTGGGAAAATGACAATTCTGGAGTGGGACTACAAGAGACTTAGTCAGGTACTGGTGGAAACAAAGCCACATATATTTATGGGAGTTCCCCTTATGTATCAGAGAATTCAAAATGTAATTTGTCGGAAAGCTGGAATAAGGATAAAGGTTGGGATTTTCTTTTCAAGGATATTCCTTAAGCTTGGGATTGATTTAAGAAAGAAGCTTTTTAGAGAAATACATGAGTATTTTGGTGGAAATTATATATTTGGCGTGTCGGCTGGAAGTCTTCTGCCCAATAATCTAAGCAGGTTTTATAGTGACGTAGGTCTTCCTATTTATAATGTATATGGAATGACGGAAACCTCTGGTCCTATAGCTATTAATTATAGAAATCATAATCCCAAGGGTTCAGTTGGGGAAATACTGGATATTAATGAGATTAGAATAAAAAATTCTGATGAAAATGGCATTGGTCAGGTTTGTGTAAGTGGGCCAAATATATTTGAAGGTTACCTGGGAGAGGGTAAGGCCTGTAATTTTGATGGGGAATATTTCAATACCGGGGATATAGGATATGTCAAAGATAATTATCTATATGTGCTGGGAAGAAATGACGGTATCCTGATTGGGGCCAATGGCAAAAACATATCATCAGAAGAATTAAATAAGAAGATTATGGCAAATCGAAGGGTTCATGATTGCAAAATATTAATGGAAAACAATAGGCTGATTGCTATAATTAATACTGATCTTAGTTTTGAGGAGCTTGGCAGGTATATAGATAAAATAAATCAGAAGCTGCCAAGATATAAGAGGATTTTTAAATATAGAATAGAGAAGGAAGAATCGGATAAACTAGGTTACAAATAAGGATAGGGGGGTGTTTCAATGAGGGAGTTTTGGCTGGATTTAAATGAGCTGGTTAAGGAATGGAATACAGGTTCAATCCTGGCAAGACTTGTTATTGCTATGTTTATTGGAATACTGATTGGACTTGATAGAGAAAGAAAGAACAGGGGTGCCGGTATTAAGACACATGTTCTTGTTTGTGTTGGAGCGGCTCTTACCATGCTTACAGGTCAGTATATTATAAATTATTTTCCTGGGGTTTCGGCAGATATAGGAAGAATCGGAGCCCAGGTAGTAAGTGGTGTTGGTTTCCTGTTACGATTATGGTGCCAACTCCCAGGAAACCAACACCACTTACTACCTGGGCTCCGATTCTTCCTATATCTGCCGAAA
>JAILGP010000095.1 GCA_024696635.1 Eubacterium sp.
ATTTTCATAAGGCTTACGCGGAAATCCTTCCAGTCCGACATCTCTCACTTCATACTGTACTACATTTGCTTCCACCACCTCATAGTCTTCAACCGGAATCCCACAATACTTTATGAGTTTTATAACAAAGATTGTGATAAATAGTAATGAAACGAACAGCATAAATATTGCAATGCGAAATAACAGTTGCTTTCGAGTTATCATAATTTCTTCAGTTACCTCTTCCTTTACTTCTCGAATTACAGCGTGAATACTTAAATCAATTAACCCTGACCGTTAACCAACCTCCCCCTCTACTCACACCCTCATAAATCCGCAGCAGCCGATCTCCGATAGCTCTTTGAATCCCGAGGATCTGTAAAATGCTTTAGTTTTTTCTGTATTATCTGTAACCAGTTCAATCTGTCTCACTTTACTGTATCTGTCAAGCACAGCCTTAAGCAAAGCTGCTCCCACACCCATACGTTGATACCTCTTATATACAATGATATCCTGGATGAATATGATTGTCGCTCCGTCTCCCACCACGCGGATGATACCGAGTAAGTCCGTTCCTTCGTAGGCAGCGAGCGTCAGGAGTGAATTTTCATATCCGGATTTCAAAGAATCCAGGTCATCCAGATACGCTTTCCATCCTGCATCTGCATAAAGACTTGCGACTTCCTCTTCACTATAATCTTTATACTCTTTGATTATCATAATTTCTTCCCTCAATCCAAAAATTAAATAAACTTACATCGAATACAGTCTTCTGCCTTCCGCTTTTGACTCATACGGGACCTCTTCAAATCCCTTTCCCGACACGGCACACTGTATCATCTTTTTCGTGAGATCAGGTACAGCTTCATCTTTCAGCGCATCATCGATATCCATCCAAACGACCAAATCATTTTCATCTCCGTCAGACCTTGCCTCACCATCTATATAAGTCGCCTCAAAAACGGCATACCAGTCCTTTGCACTGAAACGTATTCCGATAAGCCTGCCGGCCTTAACTGAAACTCCTGTCTCCTCCTTAAATTCTCTTGCAAGTGTTTCTTCCGGTATTTCTCCGAAATCCACATATCCTCCGGGAATGATAAGCAGCCAATTTCTCCATGGACTGAGCTCCATATAAAAGCTGCGTCCTTGAAAATTGTTCTGACATTACATTTCCTCCAAAAAAACAAATAATGTAATCTTATAAGCCCGCTTTTACCGATTCCAGATAAAGCCTTTCCTTCATCTCTTCATCGATTTTCGCAAGCTCCTGCTCTGCCTTATAGCGCTTTAGCTTACCTTCCTGCTGAATCTTGGTTATATCATCAAGACTCTCTATAAGAATCCTGTTCGCCTCGCCTAAAGCCTTCGGATCTATATTATTATCATTTCTCGCCTTCTGCGTCTCTACAGTAAGCATCTTCAGATTCTGAGCATTTTTGATAAGCAGCTGATTAGACATATCTGTCAGTTTCTTATCCGCAGCTATAGCCGCCTTAGTGTGTTCAGTTCCAAATGCAATAACTATCTGATTCTTCCACAAAGGGATAACAGTATAAAGCGTTGACTGAAGCTTATCAGCCATAGCCGCCGCATTTGCCTGAAGCATTCTGATCTGTGGGGCCTGCTGAAGAGAGATAGTTCTTGTAGTCTGAAGCTCCAGTATCTTACGTTCTAATCTATCTATGATATCTGGAATAATATCAGCACAATCACTTGGATAATCCCCCAGCTGAATCTGCTCCAGCTTATCTTTTGCAGCCGCTATCTTGTAATTCACAAGCTTAAAGTACTCCTGATTCATCTTATATATCTGATCCAGCATCGCAGTATCCTTCATAAGACGAACCTGATGAGCTTCCAGTGATGTCTCAATCTTTTCTACATTTTGAGATACCACATCATACTTGTTCTGAAGTGTAAGCGAACTTGATTTTTTCTTCCAAGGAAAGAAGCTCTTTTCCTCTGCTTTTTCATCCGCATCAGATAGATATGTCACCGTCTGATCTATAATATCACTTATTTCATCAACATTAGTTTCACCGATACTTTTGATCATCATTTCTGACAGTTCAGCCATATTCTTCTGAATATCTGTACCATACACAGTAATACTATTCGCCTTACTGATATCTAGAAGCTCTTTATTTGACTGTAATAATTCTCTATCTTCATCCTCCAGATATAACTCTGGATTTTCGCAAAGTTCTCTAAGTAAAGTTAAATCATCCATTTTGTAATCCTTTTATAATTCTAAATATCTGATGTTCCTACTTTGAATAGACAGGCAGCACTATCTTATCACCAATACCTATCTTTTCTAAAAATGTATCAGCATCCTCATAGATATTTTCGCCTTTTATATTCATTTCACTAGGGGAACCTATGTATATATCTTTATCATGAAAATCCATGATCATTCGAGTATACTCTTCACTTAGTACTACTCCATAACTAAGTCCCCAGCCACACTTAAATGGCATAGACTCCTTAATTCTGCAAAGCACCCTTCGAACAAACTCCTTGCCGCACATAGGATAGTAACAAAGTCTAGGCATAAGAATCTGTCCTGGTTTCTTTAGTTCAATTTCGCACCTGAATATTTCATTATCTACATTACATACTTCGAATAGTCTAAAGTCCACCATGTAGTTATTCATTTCCAGCAGATTGATAAGATTCAGTGCAATGATTCCTCGGTTTCTAATCTGTTCCTCGGTTGTGGATGACTCGTAGGTTACCTTCATCCATATTCTCTTCAGCTTCTTCTCTTCTGTTCTTTCAAGCCTGTACATATTCTTCGGAGCACCAGCTATATAGGCAGGAACATTTGGCCTCTGTCCTACAAAGGATGTAGTAGTTTTTCGAACCTTGGCTTTTTTCTTATTTATATGCTCAAGCTGCCTAGCCATAGATAGAAACTTCTCATAATTCTCGCTATATCCGCCTATTAGATACTGAATAGCAACCTCAAGCGGCGCACCTGCAAAAGCAACACTAGATGACTTACTCTTCTGTTCATAAAAAATCTCTGAATTAATATCAGGATCATAGCGAAGAAAGTTCTGCACCTCACCAATAGAACCAAAGTACATCTTATACTCCGTAAGGTTCTTACTCTCGATTATATCCAGGTACTTACATTCTTCAGGACTCACCCCTGTCCCATTCATATATTAACCTCTTCTTGAATTAATCATACTGGAAAATGCATTGAAGATTGTCGACGCATTCCCATATCCTGCTATATTCTTCCTTATATGATTTTCGATAAATGCAAGGTATGTTATATCCTTTGTCTGGATAAACTCATACTCAAGTATTTTCTCCATATCAAAGCTGTTGTTATCCCTATACTTCTTAATTCTTGTAGCATCTCTTGTAGTTATGATACCTGGCGCATCACCGTAATTATTTCTGCCCCACTCATCAGTAGCCATTCTGAATAATACCAAAAATGAATACCAATCCGGATAATCTGCAAGGATTTTTTTCTCAACCTCATTATCATAACCGATATATATCGGTGTAAATCTCTGCTGAACAGATTCCTCTATCTTCTCTCTGGAGTTGTAGTTACTGTCAGCTCCATTTCCGTCTGTATTACCAGCTCCGATTATTCTGAAGTTAGGATGACGTCGTACATTCTCTCCATTTGGAAAACTGTAGCTTGCATCCTTAAGATTCGATAGAAATGAATTAAGCTTTACGGTTGCTCTGCTGTTACCATTATCCAGCTCATCGCAGAAGGCAATCTTACCATACTTATAACACCTATAGAAGTTTGGTCGGCTATAACCACCGTTGGCAGTCTGGAAGCCCAGGATGTCATACTCCTCATTTATATATCCGATATCAATAAAGTCCATACCAAGGATTCTAGAAATCTGAGATACCATAAAGGTTTTTCCACATCCTGAAGGACCTATCAAGTAAGGATTTGAATTCTCCATAACCGCTATCAAAACATCATCAAACATTTTATGAAAATGTTCTCCCATAGCAACCATGTATTGTTTCTTCTTCATAGCTTCCCCAAGTCTTTCAGAGAAGCTTCTTGTTTCATCAAGCAGTGGATTTACATCAGGTATCTCCACATCATTATCTTCTGCCGCCACCTGTGGCTCATATATATTTGCATAATCATTATATGCATTTAAGTAATCAGCCGCACTACTTATAGTATCATTATATCCAGAAGAGCCAGGTTTAGATGTGTTCTTTACCACATTTATGCCTGATGCACTTGGCTGAACATTCGTCGTAGCTACGGTCTGCTTCGTATCCAGTTTAATCTCTGTGATACCTTCTGGCATCTCGAGCTTTACTGTGTTAATCGTCTTCTCGGCCGCCTGCTTAAGCTGACTGAGTCTTTCTTCTGCTTCCGCAAATGTATCATCTAGAAGTTTCTTCTTCTCATAGAGAACAACCTGTTTTTGTTCATTTACCGTAGCATCGTAGGCCGCCTTTAGCTTCTCATCAATTATTCCAAGCTCATACTTAGCCTTCTTAACCTCATCTTCGCACGAGGACTTCACTTCTAATACAGAGTTCCTTGAAGTTGCATCAAGTATACTAACTCTTTCCTCCACAAATTTTATAAGTTCTGAAACTCTGTCGTGGAGCACCTCAGCCGCCTGAATCTTTCTTACTGCCTCTAGGAGAGTCGCTTCATTTACATCATATATACCTGACATACGACGAAGTTTTCCCAACTCTTCGTCATATACCGCCTGTTTATCAGCCGACACCTGAAGCTTTTTTGTGACATTTATAAGATTTGCAGTAAATGGAATCTCATCAAGAAAATATACTCTTGCTTCAGTTGCATACGGCGAAATATATGCTTCAATAAAACCAGCCTCTGGCTTACCTACTATACATCTAATCCACTTCATGAAGTTATACTTATCATTAAAGAGATCATAAATTGTTGCATTAAAGAGTTTTCTAAAAACTACTCCATCTCTATCAAACATCTCTAAGAAGATAGTACATAACTCTTCAAAGTAAGGAGTCTTCTCCCCAAAAGGAAACATTGCAGAATATATCTCTTCACCATATTGCATAGCGACAGTATAACTATCTGAGCCAAGAGTTTTCTTTTCCATAAGAACCTTAACAGCAGAAGCATAAAGTTCAAAAGGTTCTATCACTCGACTTTCCGGATTAGTCTTTAGATACATAAATCTACTTAGAAACTCCGTTGCACCAGAGGTTCTGTCAGAACGAAGCTCACGTTCTACATTATTTATCAATTCTGCATTTTCGTCTTTTTCAAGTATTGACCATATTCCCATAATATATATACTCTTTCCTTCTTATAACAAACTACTAATTATATATTTTCCTTCCAGTTCCTCTTTATATCTACTTCCTGCACCCGTAAAGAAAGAGGTCTGAATCTTTTCCTTATTATCACTTAGATTTAGTATTCTAAATGCTTCATTTTTAAGAGAGAGCCCCGACTGAAGACTCTTTATCACCGTCCATCCTCGTAAGTCTGCACAGCTCGCTTCCTGCCACAAAAAAGCACCACAGAAAGTCTGAACCTTCACATGTTCATTTGCTTCAACTGCATCATACATAATAAATGTAAGCCCCATAGGAAGTTTATACATCGCACACGGCTTAAGATTTCTAGGTAGAAGTCCCAGGTGCAGAACAGACAGATTATCCTCAAGGTTCGAATCATCAGAAAATGTATTCTCATACGTATTCACATCATAAAAAATCTGTTCACCATCTTTCTGTATCTGGTGCATTTCTCGAAGATTCTCTTTACTGAACTTAAAAGAAGTACTTCCTTCTATAAATGTCGCTTCAGATTTATATGAGATAGATATTGAATCATCATACAGGATAACATTTATAAGAAGATCACCATTTAAGGATAGAAAGCCATTTAACCGTATCGAAAATGTACTATCATTTATCTCAAACGCCTTAAAAAATATCGTCCTGTTTGAATCACCTACACGAATGATAAGTCTTCCTGCACCGCGCCATCCGCTCTTTCTATCTATCACTTCAACTTCTGTCCCCATAGTCTTATATAGGCCTACTACCAGATACTCTACAAGAGGAGCAAACCTCTTACTGAGAGTTGAAGCATTTACAAGAACAGGCTCACTAAGCTTCTCTGAATCATAATACTTACTCAGAATAGATTCATGTCTCGGAACCTCACCTGCCTCCATAATCTCTCGAGTGGTATCATCCATAATGATGGACGACTTATCCTGCGCCGTATTATAAGCCTCAAATAGCTTATTAACAAAGAGACTAAAGCAAAAATCATTCTCAGAATAATTAAGCTGACTATTATCCCCATAGTTAACCAGCACAGATGTAACTCCATACTTTTCATCTGGTCTCGCCGAACCGGTGAGATCATAGATATGGATCATCTTGATATCCGCTATTTCCTCTATATTCATCTCCTCTGGAGACATTTGTCTAAATACACTACTAATCATATAATACTTACTCACCATTCATTATCTATTCTTCTTTAACACAGATATAACTATATCATAATTTTCCTCTTTATGGGGAAATGTACAATTCGTGCAGTTCTTTATTACCTTTCCTTCTCTTTCGATAAACTCAGGATTACCCGGGCAATCTTTTATTCTATACAAGGGACAATAACAAAAAAGGCAGTTCATATGTTCAATCCCCTTATGGCAAGGGTAGAACTTGCGATTCCTAGTTTCATAATTATTTCCTCTTTCCTTACCTTTTTAGGTTTATGCCCATTTCTCTCATTTCTTCCCCAATAAAAATTAGTGAAGAAATGAGCCTAGCATAACTAGCTTATGGTACAACAAAACAGAATTCTTTTCAAACTATTTAACTTATAATCATATATTCCCTTTGCATAATCTCTTATTCTCATCTCCAGGAAATTTCTATTAAATCAATAAAAAAAACGAATCTCTTTGTAATCAGATTTACACGAGATTCGTTCTTTTTAATTTACACTAAACCTGTTAATTAGTTACATTTTTTCAAATGCATCTTTAGTAAGACCACATACTGGACATACCCAATCATCTGGAATATCCTCAAATGCTGTTCCCGGAGCGATACCGCTATCCGGGTCTCCCATCTCAGGATCATAAACATAGCCACATGGGCAAGCATACTTATCCATAAATAATAACCCCCCTTCAATAATGATGTTATAATTTTACTATTTTAAAGCACCTGGTGTCAATTAACATTTACCTTCTATATTTTTTCTATATATCTTTTCTATCCTTTATCCAGAGTATCACTTACATTATTTTCTGGACGTTAATAATTCAATAAGCTGCTCTTATACAAATGTCTTCTCAATAAAATAATCTATATATTTTTCTGCTTTCTCTAATAAATCATCAATCTTCTCTGGATACCTGTCACATTCCTGAAGTATGACAGTTATAGGAGAAAAATATTCCAGAGCAAGCATCTCAGGGTCTCCTTTTTCTATAACCCCCTTTTCCATAAGCCCGGCAAAAACTTCTTCATATTGGTCACACATATCCTTATATTGCTTTTCTGATAACTTGCTGCATAAAAATTCATCCCGGAATTGCTCTATTGTACAAAGCTTTCTGATATTCCTTATCATTTCATTCTGGATAGTAAACTTAATCTGATGCATACTGAATTCCTTTAGCTCTTCTCCATTATGAATCCAGACCATGGAACCCTCTCCTATCCTCATCTTTCTTTTATAAGAATCCTCTGCAACAGCTTTTATAGCTTCATAAATATCCGATTTTCCACCATAATATTTATATAGATTTGGAGTTTTCATATCACATGCCTCTGCGATTTCGCCTATAGCAACTCCACCATATCCCCTATCCGCAAAAAGCCTTAAAGCTTCCTTCAAGATTTTTTCTTTAACATTTTCTACGCTCATTAAATACCTCTTTCATACTAATAACTTTTAACCTAAACAATAATTCTATATTTATATAAATCAAATTATAAAATAATATACCAATAATTATTTGTCTAGTGTTTTTATTATTTCATTATTTTATCTTTTTATTCTATCCTGATTTCTCTTGATAAATAAAAGACAAATTATAGCGATAAAAGCTATACGCATATTCAGAAAGATTATATTTAAAGCCGCATTATCAGAAGTCTGAACTATATTGGTTGTTCTACGCTCAGTTTTGGGAGGCTCCACCTTAGCTTCAGTACTTGTCTCTTTTGACTGATCTGTTTTGGGTTCACTTGTATTATTATTCTTATTAGTTTTCGTCTCTTCCTTTGTTTCAGTTGTTACTGCTTCTGCTACTTCTTCTGTTGCTTCTTCTGCTACTTCTTCTGTTGCTTCTTCTGTTGCTTCTTCTGTTACTTCTTCTGTCGCTTCCTCGCTTGTTATCTCTTTTTCAGTTTCATCAATAACCACTTCTTTTTCTATTTCAGTATTAGTAATTACAGCATTTTTAACCTCAATTCCAACACTTCCTTCACAATCCTTATATTCTACTGAATATTTTCCGTCAGGGTCGCTTGTTTCAGCCACTGAATACTTTGTTCCTGTTGGAATACCCGAAATAGTGATTTTCTCACCTGCTTTTAAGTTAAATGTACCATTATATAATCCTGGATTATCAGAGTCAGGTGTAAGCTCCAAAGCACTGGAATTTCCAAGAGATGATGATATGTCGAGACTCCTAGGGAATATATTTTTATCCCCTTCTAATTTTATACTAAATGCAAATTCATCATCATCCAGATTTCCCTTCACTATTTTTTCAACTGAGAGACTTCCTCTATTTCTGGTATTTGTAAAAACAGATGGTTCTATACCAAGATTTATCATTATATTCTCAAGCTCGCTAATATTTACATTTCTATAAGAACCTCCATAACTTGTTGCTACATAGTAATGCTTGGTATCTCCATCCTTTATAATTTGGTCATAATTTCCAGATACTGAAGCACTATAATCGTCGCTGATTTCTTTTATACTATATTTTATTCCATTAGGAATCTCCCCACTGCCAGGGAAATAGTAATAACTATTATCTGATATAGGCATATATACAGAATCTGTAAGAGAATCACCCAATTCCTTTCTTAATGAAGGGGTCATAAGTCTTCCAACCTTTATATACTGACCCGCCTTAAGATATACATCAAACTTACCTTCTGCATCAGGCACAATATATTGCACATCAGCATCATCATCTATATCAGCATCTTTAGAATCATATATATAATAAGCAACCTTCTGAGTAAAAGGACAGTCAGCATCAGTATCATAGAGACTCACCTCAAAATGATGGAGGTCCTCAGGAATAACAAGACTATCATTCTCAGCATAAACCTTGGAAAACATAAATTGTACAGGTCTTCTGGAAATTGAAACATTTATCTCAAAGCCTTCTCCAAGGAAGAAAGAACTCCAGGTACCGCTTGTAGGAAGGAATGTATCGCCATTCATATATTTATAAGCGTCAGCAATATTTCCTCTTACAAGTTGAGTAGTCATTTGTTCTGATAATCCTATATTTTTACCATCACCAATATTCTCTCCATTAAGAGTAACAGCTAATACCCCCGAATGGGCTGCATCACCATTAGGGGCAGAATAATCATCTATACCATTATTAGCAGGAAGTGAAAAAGAGTTATGATACATAGCATCAATTGGCATATTATGAATCTCTATAGCCTCTCCTATAGGTAAAGAAAAATAATAATAATTGTTATTACTTCCTAAATTGTCACCATAATGCTTTGTATCATCACCAACATAGTTCCAATAAACATTATTAACATCAATATTTGAGTAATTACTTGTCTGTCCCTGTAACTGGAAGGAAAAATTGTATCTATAATCATCATCTGTAAGAGATTGGTCCGGTGAATCAAAGCTTATAGTACCATTATATGTAACAGGACCATATAATGTGATATTATGTTTTGCTCCCGCCTCAAAAGGAATAATAATGCTTGTCTTCTGGTTTTTGGCCTCCTCAGGTTGTTCTCCAGTATATACCATAATGGCATCCATGCTTTCATTGTCGACAACAACCTTAGATAGATTATAGTAATATGGAGCTCCAATAACTATATTTCCATTTACATTATGAAATATAACCTTACATGAAGCAACACCACTTAACTTATCATTTCCCAGACCATCATACCAATCGATAGGTCCAGGGTTAAAAGAAGAATAATCACTTGAGCCACGACTTAAAGTATTAATTACTCCGCCATTTTGATCATAATATTCTATGGTATACCAATAACCGAAGTCAGCCCAATGTGATTGATCATAATTATCCATATCAACCACATGCTGTATTTCTGTATTGGTCATAAGCCAGCTTTGACTATTTAAAACCCAGGGATCTCCATTATATCTCTTTAAATCAATATATAATTCCATGGTTTTATCATTATTTTGTGTATTATCTGGAGCTTGACCAAGAAGAGAGGGATATATCATATTCAGCCCACCCACACTCATTATATCAGCTTTAATATCATCATTATCCATAGTAAGGAGACTCTGATCATCCCCCGGTGTGACAGACTTTATTAAATCATCTCCCCATGTTACAGATTTAGCCTGGGCATCACCTGGTGTAGCATCTCCCCATGTGGCAGACTGAACCAGGGCATCACCCGGTGTGGCGGACTGAGCCAAAGCATCTACACCAGCTGGTATGAGGCCCAGACACACACTACAGAATACAGCCAGTGTCAAAACAACAGCTACAATTCTTTTAAGTTTTTTACAATTTTTCATTCTTCTCACCTTTTCCAGGTTCATTAGAACCCTCTCTCAAATATTTTCATTTTAGTGACAGCAAGGATAATAGTTGTTATCTCTCTTTATAACTGCAATTATAAAATAATATAATCATATTTAATTGTCAAATCATTTTTCACATATTTCATGCTCAAAATAGTTTAATATAGTGAACTTTAGTTATAGATAATTACCATCAGTTTATGATACAATCATATCTGCTGCAAAAATTAACATTTAGAAAGGATAAATACACCATGTCACAACTAGAACAAAATAAGGGATGGCGTTCAAACAAATGGATTCGAGCTGCCATCCCTGCACTATTACTACACTGCAGTATAGGTACTGTATACTGTTGGTCTATCTTTAGTCAGGAAATTGCTGACTATATAGGATATTCAAAGGGAGCCACGGAATGGGCATTTTCCTTTGCCATCTTCTTTCTGGGTATGTCGGCTGCCTTTCTTGGAAATGTAGTTGAAAAGGATATTCACAAATCATCACTTATTGCATCAATATGCTTTGCCGCGGGTATGTTTCTCACTGGAGTATTCATACGCTATGGGGGACAGCACAAGGGAAGTCCTGTAGCCCTCATAGGAATATATATCAGCTACGGACTTATTATGGGAATCGGTCTTGGAACCGGATACCTCTCACCAGTCAAAACCCTTATGCTTTGGTTCAAGGACAAAAAAGGTCTTGCTACCGGACTTGCAGTAGCAGGATTTGGAGCAGCAAAGGCCATAGCTAGTCCCATAATGCAATCCATGCTTTCCGGTTTAGGTAATGGCGGAATATATAAAATGTTTATGATTCTTGCCGCTGTATATTTCGTAATGATGTTCATAGGCCATCTCCTGCTTGCAAAACCACAAGGTTGGGTTGAACCTCAGGATAAAAGTGCCAAGCCAAGTATTATGGAGGTTCTTAAAACCAAACCAATCAGCAATTATATAGGAATATGGCTCATGTTTTACATTAATATTACCTGTGGTCTGGCTCTCATTTCCCAGGAAAAACCTATGGTAAAATGTATAGGCCTTGTTGGAGCCGCAGGAATAATATCAACTGTTTCAGCCATTTTCAATGCTGGCGGACGTCTTGGATTCTCTGCATGGGCAGACAAATTAAAGGATAGAAATACAATATATAAGCTGATTTTTATACTATCCATTGCATTTACAG
>JAILGP010000097.1 GCA_024696635.1 Eubacterium sp.
CTGCGCAGGCTACGCCGAAACAGGCATAAGGAAGAAGCTCCTTCTCACCATTTGGAGCGATAGCAAAATATCCGGCAAGGAATGCAAAGGATGAACCAAGAAATGCCGGAACCTTTCTTTTTGAGATCAGATGAAACAGCAAACTTCCCTTTCCCAAGCTTCGAAGCATCATAAATAGCATCTGAATTATTCTCACTCACTTTACCATCCCCCTATAAATTAAATAAAATACTATGCAAAATCGTTAATATTCACGGTTTTTTTTATTTTTTCCTTAATTTCAGTCCAATAACTGCCACTAGCAATTTACAAGTGATTTACTTGTAAATCCAAGCATTGTTTGATATAGTAGGGAAAGGTTATTTTTTGATTTTAGAAAGGACAATCAATGAATTACATTAACACACTTCGTGAAGGTGAAAATATCACTGAGATATATTATTGTAAAAACAAAACTGTTGCACAGGGTAAGACAGGAAAGACTTATTATAATGTTACCCTTCAGGATAAGACTGGAACAATTGATGCTAAGATTTGGGATCTGACAAATGCAATCGCACATTTTGAAACAGGCGATTATATTCAGATTTCTGGACAGGTTACATCATTTAATAATAACCTTCAGATCACTATCAGACGAGTTCGTCTCGCTGAGGAAGGCGAATATGATGAATCTGAATATATGCCATACACTCCATATAATATTGATGTTATGTATAATGAACTTTTGAACATGATTGAGAGTGTAAAGAATCCTTATCTTAATCAGCTTCTTAAAAGCTTCTTTGTTGATGACAAAGATTTTGTTGCAAGGTTTAAGAAAGCCAGCGCTGCCAAATCACTTCATCATTCTTTTATAGGCGGACTTCTTCAGCATTCCCTTTTCGTAGCTAAGATAAGTGATTATCTGGCAAGCATATACAAAAAAATAGATCGAGATTTACTAGTTACTGCAGCTATTTGCCACGATATAGGTAAGGTCCAGGAATTATCTGAATTTCCAGAAAACGATTATACTTATGAGGGAAATGTTATCGGTCACATAATCATGGGGGCTATGATGCTTAGAGAAAGAGCTTCTCAGATAGAAGGCTTCCCTGAAAATCTTAGAACTAACCTTGTACACTGCATACTTGCTCACCATGGCAAGCTTGAGTTTGGTTCACCTAAGAAGCCTATGCTGATTGAGGCTGTGGCACTCAACTTTGCAGATGATACAGATGCTAAACTTGAGGCATTTACAGAAGTACTTAATACCGCTCCAGAGGGTGATAACTTCCTTGGAAAGCATTTTATGTTTGAAACTAATATATTTAAAACAGAATAAGAGGATATGGATATCGTAAAGTCAAAATTCTTTTTCTATTTATCTATAGGTAAAAGGTATTTTGGCTTTTAAAGCTTATAAATATCAGGGATAAAAAAGGAGACAAAATAATGGGTAAATATTTTGGAACAGACGGTTTCAGAGGAGAAGCAAATGAAGTTCTTACTGCAGACCATGCATATCAGGTAGGTAGATTCCTGGGCTGGTACTATGGTGAGCTCAAAAGACAGGCTGGACTTAATGCATCTCCAAAGGTCGTTATTGGAAAGGATACAAGAAGATCCAGCTATATGTTCGAGTATTCCTTAGTAAGTGGACTTGTTGCTTCTGGAGCAGACGCATATCTTCTCCACGTAACCACAACCCCTTCAGTTGCATATGTAACCAAGGTTGATAGTTTTGACTGTGGTATCATGATTTCTGCAAGCCATAACCCTTACTATGATAATGGAATCAAGCTCATCAACTCACAGGGCGAGAAGATGGAGGAAGAAACAATTCAGATCATCGAATCCTATCTGGATAACAATCTTGAACTTTTTGGACAGAAATGGGACAAGCTTCCATTTGCTAAGAAAGAACAGATTGGATGTACCGTTGACTATTTCTCAGGAAGAAATCGTTACATCGGTTACCTTATATCCCTTGGTCTTTATTCCTTCAAGGATAAGAAGGTCGCTCTTGACTGTGCAAATGGTGCTGCATGGAATATTGCAAAGTCAGTCTTCGATGCACTTGGAGCTAAGACCTATGTAATAAATGCATCTCCTGACGGAACCAATATCAACCGCAACGCTGGTTCAACCCATATTGAAGGTCTTCAGCAATATGTTATAGATAATGGACTTGATGTAGGATTCGCTTATGATGGTGACGCTGACAGATGTCTTGCAGTTGATGAAAAGGGGCATGTAATCGATGGCGACGCAATCCTCTATATATGTGGTGTTCACATGAAGGAAAAAGGCGAGCTTATGAATAATACTGTTGTTACTACAGTAATGTCTAACTTTGGTCTTTATAAGGCATTTGACGAAGTAGGAATTGATTATGCCAAGACCGCAGTTGGTGATAAGTATGTTTATGAATACATGTCACAAAATGGATGCCGTATAGGTGGCGAGCAGTCCGGACATATTATATTCTCTAAATATGCAACAACTGGAGACGGAATCCTTACCTCCCTCAAGGTAATGGAAGTAATGCTGGCTACAAAGAAAACTCTTTCTGAACTGGCCGCTCCATTTACAGTTTATCCTCAGGTTCTGAAGAATGTAAAGGTTCTTGATAAGAAAGAAGCTCAGGATGATCCAGATGTTCAGGAAAAGGTTAAGGAGGTTGCTGAGAAGCTGGGTGACTCAGGAAGAATCCTGGTTCGTGAGTCAGGAACAGAACCACTTGTAAGAGTTATGGTCGAAGCCGAAACTAAGGAAGAATGCGAAGCTTACGTTGATTCCGTAATAGAAGTTATCAAGGCTAAGAAACATACATGTGAATAATATTACATCTCCCCAAAAGCATACTTAATCATATGCAGGCGGGGAGATTATTTTTATATAAACCACCACTCTCATCTATACTTTAGAAAGAATACCACATTCAAGGCTTATAAAGGGCCTTGGTAATTCCTTTATTCATACCTTATCTATTACCGCCCTCATTACGGGTCTCATACTTCATAATATCTCCAATCTCACAACCCAAAGAATAGCATATCCTGGAAAGAACCCCTATATCGACCCGCTGAATCTCGTTATTCATATATCGTCTAAGCTGACTTCTCTCCATCTCGGAAGCATAAGCAAGCTTACTAACACTTACCTGATGCTTATTCATATAATCATCAAGAGTTATCCTTACCTTCCCATAATCATAAGTCATTTTCTACCTCCCCAAATACAAAAGACCCATATAATATTTATCTGAAAACCAGGAAACCAAAATATAAATAGGCATATTTTCCAGCTTTCATACTACCCCATATAATATAATAAAGATATTTCGTCAGTTTCCAATGGTCAAAATAAAGACTACATCCCTATACCTTTACTCTTTTAATACAATCAAAAATATCAGATCCCATATAGAATCTGATACTTTTATAATTATCTTTTATTTTTTTTAATTCTTTTAAATCATATACTATAAGTACTATTAAATTATAGTAATCGATGACTCTCCTATCTCAATCTTCTTCTGCTTTAGAAGTCGGCCCACCGCCCTCTTAAAAGCATTTTTACTAAGACCAAATTCTCTCTTAATTACTGCTGCATCTGCCTTATCATTAAATGGAAGCTTTCCACCGTAGCTCTTTATAATATCCAGAACCATCTGGGCGTCACGTTCCATCTGAACCGGAATCTCCTCTCTCATTGCAAGATCCAGCTTTCCGTCCTCTCTTGCCTTAACAACACGGCACTCCACCAGATCACCAACGTGAAGATTTTCAAAAAGCTCAGAAGAATGAATAAGACCTGAACATGAATATATAGGTGTTTGATTTTCACCCTTCTTTATATCCTGAGCCTCCTGGGTCTCACTAACCTCTGCCTCTTCAACCGCTACAAATGCACCAAAATCCGGTTTTATATTATAAACAGTTCCCTTTACATGGTCACCCTTCTTAAACTTAGTATTGGCCTTAAGCTCCCTGTCCAGCTTCATAGATGCTGCAAGTCTTCCACTCTTATCTATATAAAGCCTTACAAGGTATGACCTTTCCTGCTCCACTTTAGTAGTCTGCTCTTTAAAAGGAAGAAAGAGATCACGGTTAAGTCCCCAGTCGAGAAATGCACCGATATTGGTTACTGATTTAACTTTAAGCCTCTTCATTTCCCCAAGCTCTATTTTTACCTCTCTTGTGGTAGCAATAGGTCTGTCCTCAGAATCCCTATAAAGGAAAACTCTGACGTTATCTCCAATTTCCACATCCTCCGGAATCTGATTCTTAGGAAGGAGCACATCCATAGTACCATCCTCCAGACCTATCCCGTCTGTGAGATAAGCACCAACATCCTTTATCCTGTCTATTCTGAGAATATTCCATTTACCAAGCTTCATATTATTTCCTCCAAAATCCATGCCACTTTTTTCGGCACATTGAGATTATAACCTCAAGACCCAAGTTAAGCAACCTTTGATATAATATTTTCCTTGTACCTCTTAGTCCAATAATGTTAAGATACCTTAAGACTTTATAAAAGCTTTAAAACTTAAATAATATAATAAGTCTCAAACTATCTTTGACACTTATAATAACATATAGATTTCATAAATACATAGGAAAGGTTTTAAATTAGGTTTTCAAATGAACAAACGATCTATAAGAATACTTGAATATGAAAAAGTTCTTGAAATGCTTGAAAAATACGCAGTCACCCAGGGAGCTAAGAAGAAGGTTCAGAACCTTAAACCCCGTACTGACAAAACTCTTATTGAAAGCATGCAGCAAAACACCAGAGATTCATATATTAGAATAGAACAATTCGGTCAGGTTTCCTTCTCAGGTGTAAGGGATATAAGAGAGAGTCTTCGTATGCTTGAAATAGATTCTACTCTTACAGCAGCTGAACTCCTGGATATAGCAAGTCTGCTAGAAACCGCATTTGAAGTAAAAAATTATGGCACCGTAACACATAGCGGCGAAAACTACTATGATAGTCTTACCGCTTTCTTTGATTTACTTATGCCATTGCAGGATATCTCCAGTGAAATCAGAAGATGCATCATATCCTCTGACGAAATAGCTGACGATGCCTCTTCAAATCTCAGGTCTATCAGAAGAAAGATTGTTTCCTCAGAGGCTGAGCTTCATACTACACTTAACAAGATTATCCATAACGCCAACAATCGTGACATGCTTATGGATGCACTGGTTACAACCCGAAACGGACGTTATTGCATACCTGTTAAAATTGAGCATAAAAATGCATTTCCAGGCCTTGTGCACGACAGATCTTCATCTGGCTCTACAGTATTCATAGAACCCCTTCAGGTGGTGGAGCTAAATAACTCCATACAAGAGCTTCATACAGATGAAAAGCTTGAGATAGATAAGATACTTACCGACCTTAGTCTTCTGGCCGGTTCTGCCAAGGATGATATACTGGAAAACTACAAGGCCCTTATTGAATTGGACTTCTGCTTTGCAAAGGCTAAATTTGCCAAGGCTACAAATGCATCCCAGCCTATTTACACTGACAATGGAACTATTGAACTTAAGCAGGCCATACATCCACTTCTGGATCCTAAAACTGCAGTCCCTATAGACCTTAAGCTAGGCCAGGACTATAACCTGCTTATTATCACAGGACCAAACACTGGTGGTAAAACAGTTTCCCTTAAAACCCTGGGACTACTTACCCTTATGGCTCAGTCAGGTCTTCACATTCCTGCCGCCGAGGGAAGCCGTATAGCAATTTTCGAGGATGTATTTGCAGATATAGGTGATGAACAGAGCATAGAACTCAGCCTGTCCACCTTCTCATCTCACATGAGTAATATTATATATATTGTTAAGCATGCAAATGACAAATCCCTGGTTCTCTTCGATGAACCCGGTGGTGGAACTGACCCTGCAGAGGGAGCAGCTCTTGCCATCTCAATCCTTAATAACCTAAAGGATAAGGGAGCCCGTGTCATGGCCACAACCCACTACACTGAGCTCAAGACCTACGCCATAGCAACTGAGGGTGTGGAAAATGCCTCCTGTGAATTTGACATGAAATCACTGAGACCAACCTACAGGCTCATGATTGGTGTACCTGGCTCATCAAATGCATTTGCAATTGCATCAAGACTGGGCATGCCGGATGAGATTACCAATGCCGCAAGAAGTGAAATGGATGAATCCCAGCTTCACATGGAGCAGGTCATAAATCAGCTTGAAGAATCAGAAAGGGAAATGTCCCGCCTCAGGGAAGAGCTTGAAATAGAAACCAATTCAGCAAAACAGCTTAGAATCAGACTTTCTGATAAGGAAAAGAAG
>JAILGP010000017.1 GCA_024696635.1 Eubacterium sp.
TATCCGACAGTACGATAGCGCATATTTTTTATGATTGTAAGAAATATGAGATGTGTCTTAATGTGCTGAAATCACTTGAGATAAAAGGTGTTGTGAATTATGATCTTCGCAAATTATATGCATTTGCACTAATTAATACAAAAAAATCCATTGAAGGCTTATCCGCATTAAATAATCTTATGCCTGAAGGTAAAGATGACATCTACGTTGTTGGAAATATTATATATTGCTCTTTGGGGCTTCAACGAGAAGTGACGGAAGAGGTTATAAATGCAGCTGATAAAATGAAGACCCCAGAGTTAATGCTTTATCTTGGGGCGATTTATGAGCAGCGTAACGACGTTCAAACTGCAAAAAAATATTATTGGAAGACGCTACTCACCAATTCTGATGATAAATCCAAAATATATGGAGTGTATTGGGCGTTTTCAATAAAACACCTACATGGAGACATAAATCCGGATTTCACAGATGAAGGAACTTGTATTATAGCTGAAAGAACTGATGGAGATGATACTGTTTCTCTTGGCATTTTAGGAAAGGAGTATGTGGATTCAGAATTAAAGGTAGAGAATATCACTATTTTATCAACTGATAACGCTATAAAAAATGGATGGCTAAATAAAAAAGTCGGTACGAATATAGATTTTAAGGGAAAGACATATATTATAAAACAGATTATTACTATGGATACATGCTTTTATTCATTATGCTGCCAGAAGCTTGTTATAACTGGAGCTGTAAAAGCTTTTGCTCCTCCACCAGATGCATCCCCTGAGCAGGCCAGGAAATCATTTATTGATTTTTTCAAGTCTAATATGCCATCAGTGAATAAGTCAAATGAATTGATTAATGACTATAAAGACTTATCTAAACTGCCATTAACTTTACATGGATTATTCATGCATAGCCGCTCTAATTACATTGTGTCTGTGTATAGTCTGCTAAAAGAATCATCTATCGTGACAAGAGAATGGATAACTTATGAGAATAACGATGGAATAAAAGAAACAAAAGGATATATGCTAACATTTTCATCGTTAATTTTATTGTTTTTACTGAAAGTACCGGTCGAGCCTTTAGTGAAGAATAAGGTATTTATTCCGAAGTCTATGCTAATAGAGATAAGAAATGAAAAGGACGAGGTTATCTCAGAAAAAAAACGTGGTGATGGAGGTTCTATTACAATAATTGACGATCACATTCAAGTGTATATGGATTCCGAGGAAACAAAACAAGAATTGATGACATATGCTATCGATTTATTGAATTATGCGGAGAAAATACCTGTTATAGACAGTAAAAAAGATATTGTAACTGCGCTAAACCCGGAAGTAGATCTTCGAGATTTTTTGGGAACACCAGATTTGGATGCTCTTTCTATATGCGAAGAATATGGTTATTCACTTGTTTCTTTTGAAGTATGGCTTTCAGATATAAATATGATTTCAAAAGGTAAAAGTGTAACAATTATTGAATTCTTAAATGAGATTGAAAAAGATGACCTGATATATATGAGGTACCTAGCAAATTTACAAGACTTTCGTATGATGAACGTGCTTGATACAGCTAGCCTCAATAGGATCATAAACTCAGATAAGAAAGAAGTATATGATGAGTGGGGACACCTTTTAACATCGCTTGAAAAGCAGGATGGATACTATAAAGATTGGCTTAGAGAACACCTCACTCATATCAATCAGAAATATCAAGAAATAAGAAAAAAAGATAAAGAGATAAATGATGCGGAAAGAGATTTTTACGCTTTATTAATGAAATTGCTTGAGAGAGAAATACATGTAAGCACAGGGACGTTGCATGATGATGAAGGAAATCCGGTTATTAGAACATATATGAGGGTGTTTGATAAGAGAAGTCAAAGCTATTTGGAGGATCTGGATCAGATATTTGATACTGTATTGAAGGTTGACTTCTCTGTAATGAAAGATGATGGGGAAAAGGATTAGAAAAATGGTGGCATAAGCAGATGGGGTCAGCAATTCGCTGACCCTTATATCTGCCTTGACATGTAGTCAATGACTACATA
>JAILGP010000143.1 GCA_024696635.1 Eubacterium sp.
TCCTGACTTAATCCTGGATATATAAGAAATATCATAACCTGTTCCTTCAGCAATTTCTTTTATGCTTATATGAAGTCTAGTAATCATAATATCCAGGCTCAGCCTAAAGCTATTATCAGAATCCAGTGGTCTTCCAGCTGCAACTATCAGCAGATACAGGTCTGGAGAAAGAAAACCAGTAAAGGATAGTCAGCAATATGAATCGGTTATAAGGGGCCTTGCCATTGTAGCTGAGGAACGTGGCATAGGTGGCATTACACAGGAGAAGGTAAGAAGTGAATTTGGACAGATATTTAATTCTGGTGATCAGGATTTTAATCTGGAAAGCTTTAGGCTGAGCCTGGATATTATGATTACTAGACTTCATATAAGCATAAAAGAAATTGCTGAAGGAACAGGTTATGATATTTCTTATATATCCAGGATTAAGTCAGGAAGTAGACGGCCTGCCAGACCATCAAAGCTGGTTAAGGATCTTTCAAATTATATAGCCCATAAGGCCAGTGACAGGGAGGGTAGAGAAAAGATAGCTGAGCTACTTGATGCCAGAGTCAGTGATATTAACAGTGAAAGTAAGATGGCGGAAAGACTCTATGTATGGTTATTCAGTGGAGATAATAGTCCTAGAAGATATGTGGAGAATTTTATATATAGGTTGGATGCATTTAATCTTGATAATTATTTAAGGGATAATCAGGAAGGTGATTATTCAGCTAGTGTAGTAGATGAGGAACTGAATATTAAGGGTGGAGAGGTAAGCTACTCTCTTGAAAGTGTAACAAGGTTTGCAAGAAAAATCGTTGATGAGAGGGAGCCGTTTACACTTTATTGGGATATTACAGACGATATACTTCCCTTGGAAATGATTCAGAGAAGCATAGCCTATGCGATGGATGATGATTATATGGTTCGTATTATTCATGCTGATGACAGTCCCACAAATGAGATGATGAATTGGCTGGAAAAATGGATGCCCTTATATATGACAGGACAGGTTGAACCCTATTATATTGATGGAGGAGCTTCTAATATTAGTAGAAATAGTATACTTTGTTCTAACAATGCTGTCATGACAGTTGACACTGTGGCAAATAATCCTGACTTTGGAAGAGTATATCTGACCAGGAATCCAGAGGAAATAGATTTCTATAACAGGAAACTGGCTAAGGTATTGGATGGTTCTGACAAATTGATGGAAATAATAAGAAAAGAAAATAGGGAAGACAGGAAGAATTTTATGAGGCTTGCAAGTGATGCTGTGGGTACAAGAAAGTCTCTTCTTTCTACGCCTCCTATATATACAATTAGTGATAGCTTATTAGATAAAATACTTATTAGAAATAATATTTCAGAAGAGGACAGGATTAAAATCAAGGAATATATAAATGCAGAAAAACAGAGGATTGAGATATCTCTTAAGCATTCAGATTTAGAGGATCACATTCCTGATATTTCAGCAGATAAATATAGTCAGAGCCCTGTATTTTTATCGCTTTCAGGACTTTTTTATGATAAGGATATTTTTTATACCTATGAAGAATATGTAGAACATATGAATCTTACCAGACAGTGGGAGAAAAAGCATAAGAACTATTCTTTGGTTTTAAGAAAGGACGTGGGTTTTAGAAATATTCAGATATTTATTCATAAGGATAAATGGGTTATGATATCCAAGAATAAAAGTCCTGCAATACATTTTGTTATAAAACATGAACGTATCAGGGAAGCTTTGGAACAGATGCTAGATATATCAATTACCACCTAGTCAATTTATATTTCCTGAATGACAAAAAAATATGACAAATCTGGCAAAATGTATTGACATACAAGTAAATGACCTTTAAAATCCATATTTGTAAAAAGCATCCAAATAGCATCAAGTTTTTTGTGCGATTTGGGTAAATTACTTTAGGGAGGCAATAAGGTGAGTAAGTGTAAGGTATTAAAAAAGTTTGTGGCTTTAGGAATGGCTCTGGGAATGCTTGCAGGGGTAAGCGCATGTGGTGGAGCCGGAGAAAGTAGTGCTTCAAAGGATACTATAAAAATAGGATATGTTAATCCTACTACAGGTCCTCTTGCTGGTAATGGCGAGGGCTGTGACTGGGCTGTAAAGCAGATTACAGATTATGTAGAAGCTAATCCTATTACTATAAATGGAAAAGAAATGGGCTTTGAGGTCGTAGTTTATGATTCAGAGTCAGATGCAAATAAATGCTCGGAGCTTACACAGAAGCTGATTGAAGAGGATCAGGTTGATATGATCATTGCTATTCAGACTCCTAATACGGTTATTCCGGTTGCTGAGGTTGCTGAGAGATATGAGATTCCATGTATAGCATCGCAGTCACCTATAGATCCACTTGCACATTCAAGAGATACTTTTAATTGGACATATTGTTCCTTTTATACACTTGATGACGTATACGAATCACAGAGAGCTATGTGGTCTGTAGCGGGACATGAACCTGGTTCTGGAGCAAAGGTTGGACTTCTTTTTGCAAATGATGCAGATGGTACAGCATGGCATGACATATTTGTAAAGAGACTTGCAGACGATGGATATACAGTAGTAGATCCAGGTCAGTATCCTTCAGGAACAACTGATTTTACAAGCCTTGCCAATACATTTAAAACAGAAGATATAGATGTTATTGCAGGAACTAATATTCCTCCAGATTTCATGAATTCATATAATGCTTGTATCAGTGCTGGGGTTGAGGCTGATGCTGTAACAATGGGTAAATGTTGTCTGCTTGAAAGTGATGTAAATGCACTGGGAGATCTTTCAGATGGTATAATGACACAGGTGTGGTGGGCACCAACCAATCCCTTTACATCTGGTCTGACAGGTGTTTCAAGTGAGGAAATAGCAAAGAAGTATGCAGAGGATAATGAGGGACGTGTTATGCCACAGCCTACTGCTTATGCATATGAAGCCTTAGAGCTTGCAGTGCAGACATTTAAAAATACAAAGTCTATGGATAAGAATGATATTAAGGCATCCCTCGCATCTCTTGATGTGGATACTATAGTTGGTCATGTAAAGTATGATCAGGAAATGGATGGACTTCATTTTGCCCGTACAGTTCTTTGTGGAGGACAGTGGCAGAGAGATGAAAATGGTGACCTTAAGCTTGTTATAATAGATAATTCAATTCATCCTGAGATACCTCTTACAGGTTCTTATCAGGAAGGAAATGCAACAAAAAAGAGTGAATAATTATATTTTATTCAAGATTATTTAATAGAGTGATGAGTTAGTATACATATGGGAACTTTAGTTGAATTTCAAAATGTAAGCTCTGGTTATGACAGAATAAAGATACTAAACAACCTTTCCTTCGAGGTTCTCGAGGGAGAGGTTTTTGGCGTTATAGGGCCTAACGGCTGTGGCAAGACAACAATGCTTAATACAATGGTAGGTCTTATTCATAGATCCAGAGGAAAGATAATGTTTGATGGTCAGGATATATCGGAGCTGCCTCCCCATGTCAGATGTTTAAGGGGCATAGGTAGAACTTTCCAGGTGCCTCTTCCTTTTGATAAGATGACCACTTTAGAAAATGTGCTTGTGGCCTGTGTTCACGGGGCTGGTATGTCTATTAAGCAGGGCCGGGATATATCTGAGGAAATACTGGAAACAGTTGGTCTTTCGGACAAGGCATCTCTTAAGGCTGGAAGTCTTACCCTTCTGGATAGGAAGAGACTGGAGATTGCAAGGGCTCTTGGATCAAAGCCTAGACTTCTTCTTCTGGATGAGGTGGCTGCAGGACTTACTGAGGTAGAGGTTCAGCAGGTTATGGACCTGGTGGCCAGACTTAAATCTCAAAATCTAACAATTATATGGATAGAACATATTCTGGATACCATGCTTTATTCCACAGACAGACTTATGTGTATGGCTGAAGGAAGAAATGTAATAATGGGTGATCCAAGTGAGGTTATTCAGTCAGATATAGTTCAGGAGCTATATCTGGGCATGGATGAAGAGTAAATATAGTTTATTCATAAATATAACTTATGGGTTTTAAATCGGAATATATTATCTGTTTATTTAATATATTTGATTTTGTAACAGGCTTTTTGTAAAAAACAAAGAGTGTGGGAGTATTATATGTCAGAACCAATATTAAAACTGGAAAATATAGAGGTTAAATATGGAGATTTCATAGCGGTGGAGCGCGTCAGTCTTGAGGTGAAGGATGGCAGTATGACAGGGTTGATCGGAACAAATGGCTCCGGAAAAACCTCTCTTATGAATGCTGTGGCAGGACTTACAAAGCCAACTTCTGGTAAGATATATCTTTCTGGCCAGGATGTAACTGGTATGAGTCCTGAGAAGCTGGTGGAAAGAGGACTTAGTCTGGTTCCCCAGGGTGGTCATTGCTTTAATCGTATGACGGTACAGGATAATCTTTTAGTTGGAAGCTATGGCAGGAAGGCCAGGTTTGAAAGAAAGGATAATCTAAAAATGGTATATGACCTTTTTCCTATGCTGTGGGATAAAAAGGATCTTCTTGCAGGAAGTCTTTCAGGAGGTCAGAGACAGATGGTTGCCATAGGAAGAGCTCTGATGTCAGAACCAAAGCTGCTTTTATTTGATGAGCTTTCTCTAGGTCTTGCCCCTCTTATTGTTAAGGATATATATCAGACTATTTCCCGAATAAATAAGGAACAAGGCTGCTCCATACTTCTGATAGAGCAGGATACCAAGAGAGTACTCAATATGACTGATTATGCATATATAATGCTTAAAGGAAATCTTGCACTGGATGGGCCGTCTGATAAAATGGATCAGGAAAGTGTTAAGAAGGCTTATTTCGGAATTTAGATTTATAAGGATAAATTTAAAGGGGTTAATTAAAAGGATATAAATTATGTATTTTTTACAGGTAATCATTAATGGAATATTGCTTGGCGGAATCTATGCAGTAGTGGGACTGGGTATGTCGCTTATACTTGGAATAGTTAAGCTTACAAACCTGGCACATGGAGAATTCATAATATTGGGAGCCTATGCATCGACGATTTTTTCTACTATGTTAGGTATAGACCCTCTTTTGACACTCTTCATATCGGTTCCACTTCTCTTTATTTTTGGATATGTGCTTCAGAGACTTTTTATTAATTCAGCCATGAAAAGGGGAGCAGAGCCAGCGCTTTTAGTTACATTTGGTATATCAGTTATTTTGAAGGACTGGATGCTTTACCAGTTTAAACCAGATGCTCAGCATGTTTCTACGGAATATGCATATAATACTATATCCCTTGCAGGAATGGATGTGTCACTCCTTAATATTCTGCTTCTTTTAGTAAGTATAGTATTTATAATCGGACTTAAATTTTTACTTGATAAAACAGATATAGGACGTTCCATAAGAGCCACCGCAGATGATCCTGTGGCGGCTTCATTATCAGGTATAAATGTACCCCGTACATTTGCTGTAGCAATGGGAATAGCTGCGGCTACAGCTGCGGTTGCAGGAACCTGTGTAAGTATGAAGTGGACATTTTATCCCACATCCGGAGGTTCATACCTTCTTATTGCATTTGTCGTTGTAGTAATAGGTGGACTTGGAAATATCAAGGGTACCCTTATAGCTGGAATTCTTTTTGGTTTCATACAGGTTCTGGGTGGGGCTAATTATGGACTTCTTATAAGCTATATCTTTCTTATATTACTTCTTGTACTTGATCCTAGAACATGGCTGGGAAGAATGATACCAGACAGGGGAGATAAGAAGAATAAGGGGGGTGCCAGAAATGAAGTCTAGCTCTCGTATTAAAATAATAATATATAGTATTCTTGGAATTATTTTCTTTATATTGGGTATTACTGAACTTGCATCTGGAAACTTCATGAGATATATGCTTCAGATTTTTCTTTATATTACAATAGGAGAAATGTGGAACCTTCTCAGTGGCTTTGCAGGAATGACAAGCCTTGGACAGCAGGCTTATATAGGACTTGCGGGTTATTCTGTAGCCATGGTTACAACGGTTTATAAGCTTCATTATTCTGTGGGAATATTGCTTGGAGTTGTTATAGGAACTATAGTTTCTGCCTTGCTTGCATTTTTACTTCTCAGGATGCAGGGAATGTACTTTTCAATTACAACCTGGGTTGTGGCTGAAGCTCTTGGTACCTTCTTCCTAAGCTGGAAATATGTAGGACAGGGTGCTGGTGTAAATGTATCTATAAGCCCTTATCCAAGGGTGGGTAAGTTATATATAATGGCACTTATTCTCTGCCTTTTGTCATTACTTGTAACCTATTTGCTTATGAATTCCCGTCTGGGACTTGGTCTTACAGCCATGCGAGATAATATAGATGCAGCTGTTTCTCTGGGAGTAAATATAAGTAAATGCAGATTTATTGTTTATCTTATTGCGGCTGTTTTCACATCACTGGCAGGAGCTATATTTTTTATAAATAAGGGTACTATCTATCCTGAAAGTGGTTTTAGTATTAGCTGGACTATATCTATGGTATTTATAGTTATCATAGGTGGAGTAGGAACCATAGAAGGCCCTATAGTAGGAACGGTTGTTTATGTAATGCTTCAGGAGTTCCTGGCCAATTTCCCTGGAATATCCAATATTATCCTGGGACTTATTGCTATTCTTGTAATTCTCTTTATGCCTGAGGGAATTGTTGGATTTATTATGGAAAGATTTAATGGTGAGAAGGTTAGCTTCAGGTCCTCTGGAAATGATAAGGGACAGGGTGGAAAGCTTAAAAGTGATAATAAAAAAGATAATAAAATAGAGAGTCCTGAATCAGTTTAGTTAACTTATGTAAGAATGCTTATTATAATAAGATAATTATAAATCAGGCCCTGTAAATAAAGAGTTATAAGTAAATAAATATAAGTAAAGAAATATATAAAGAAATATAAGTAAAGAATCATTAATATTGAAATATATGTATGTGCAGTAAAATCTAATATGTTTACTGCACATTTTTCGTGCTAAGTAGATAGATATATCCTAAAAGCAGATAGGAATTAGACTGGATATGGAGACCCTGTATATATATTGGGTTTTTACTTTCCCTTTATTAAGAAGATAAAATGTGGTATCATTTCGATATCTATATGTTAGAAAGAGGTTGATAAATTGCCGAAGAAATTATTTATTGCCGAAAAGCCATCCGTTGCTCAGCAGTTTGCAGATGCTCTTAAGGTGAGTGGTGGAAAGGCTAATGGTTATATTGAAAATAATGATTATATAGTTACCTGGTGTGTGGGACATCTTGTTTCAATGAGCTATCCTGATGCTTATGATCCAGCAATGAAAAGGTGGTCTATGGATACCATTCCATTTATCCCTGAAACCTATAAGTATGAGGTTATTCCTGCTGTAAGTAAGCAGTTTAATATTGTAAAGGGACTACTTAACAGGGATGATGTGGATACCATATATGTCTGCACTGACTCTGGACGTGAAGGAGAGTATATCTACAGACTGGTTGATCAGATGGCCGGAGTTGATCCTAAGAAGGATAAGAGGCGTGTGTGGATAGATTCACAGACAGAGGAAGAAATATTAAGGGGTATAGCTGATGCCAAACCGCTTTCAGCTTATGATAATCTTAGTTGCTCAGCCTACCTGAGAGCTAAAGAGGATTATCTGATGGGAATTAATTTCTCCCGTGCCCTTACCCTTAAGTATTCATATCCTATAAAGCAATATCTGGGAGTAGATAAATGCGTTATAGCGGTGGGCCGTGTCATGACATGTGTACTAGGTATGATCGTAAAAAGAGAGCGCGAGATAAGGGATTTCAAGGTGACTGATTTTTACAGAGTAATTGCTTCAGTTGGTAAGAAGTCATCTGATGCCGAGGAGGATACATCCTTTGTAAAACTTTTTGATGCTGAGTGGAAGGCTGTCGAAGAAAGCAAGTATTTTAACAGTCCTAAGCTATATAAGGAAAATGGCTTCAAGGAGAAAAAGGATGCTGAAGAGCTTATTGAGTATCTCAAGGTTCCCGAACCTGTGGAGCTTAAAATAAAGAGTATTACAAGGAAGACAGAGAAAAAGAATCCTCCTATGCTATATAACCTGGCGGAGCTTCAGAATGATTGTTCTAGGTTTTTTAAGATAAGTCCTACTGATACTCTTAATATAGTACAGGAGCTTTATGAAAAGAAGCTGGTCACATATCCAAGAACTGATGCCAGAGTTCTTTCTACTGCTGTAGCTAAAGAGATAGATAAGAATATAAAGGGTCTATGTAATTACGGACCTATTGCTGCATATGCCCAGAATATTATTAATCAAAAGGGCTATACAGGTATAGCTTCTTCTAAATATGTAAATGATAAGCTTATCACAGACCACTATGCCATAATTCCTACAGGTCAGGGTTTAGGACAGTTATCAAAACTTTCTCCTCTTCAGGCTAAGGTTTATGACAAGATAGTAAGAAGATTTATATCTATATTTTATCCTCCGGCAGAGTATCAGAAGCTGGCTGTGGTATTAACAAGAAATAATGAGCAGTTCAGTGCTTCCTTTAAGCTTTTAGTTAAGCCTGGTTATCTGAGAATAGCAGACCCGGCTCTTATAAGTAAGATGAATGGGGAGAATATAGATAAAAAGAAAGAGGATGACGGAGCTGATGCAAATTCTGACTCAAATTCAGATTCAGATTCAGAAAATCAGGTTGCTACAGCAGATGTGATCGATTACATTTCCAAGCTCAAAAAAGGGGATGTGCTTTCCTGTGGTGGCTTCGAAATCAAGGAAGGAAAGACTAATCCACCTAAGAGATACACCTCTGGTTCAATCATTCTGGCCATGGAAAATGCAGGTAACCTGATTGAGGACGAGGAGCTGAGAGAGCAGATAAAGGGTAGTGGTATAGGTACATCTGCCACAAGAGATGCTATCATAACAAAGTTGGATAATAATAAATATATACAGCTTAATAAAAAGACACAGATTCTTACGCCTACATTCTTAGGTGAGATAATCTTTGATGTGGTAAGGTGTTCAATCAGCGGGCTTTTAAGGGCTGACCTTACAGCCAGCTGGGAATATGGACTGTCTGGTGTGGCTGATGGAAGTATATCTGAGACGGAGTATAGCGATAAGCTAAGGGACTATGTGACAAGGTATACCAATGCCGTTAAGGGAGTCAGAAATCAGAATCAGATGAGTAAGCTATTTGATCAGACAAAGCCTTATTATGTTAAGGGTAAAAAATAAAAGTTGTAAATTAAAGTATTAATATAAAAGTTTTGATATAAAAGTTTTAAAAGTAAGTTATAAATATAAGTTTTGATATTATAAGTGGATAATTTAAACTAATATATTACATTTAAAATAATGAGAGGATTAAAGTGATGAGTAATTTAGATAATTTGATGGTTGTTAATATGTATGATTTAAGTCATACAAAGGCTGCAGGACTTCTTAATTCTGTAACCTATCCATGGGAAGCTCTTCCAAAGATAAAGGATTATATTCTGGAGCTTGGTGCAAGGATTGATGCAGAGATTGCAGGATCTGAGGGAAAGGATTCTGATTATATTAAGAGGGGCGATGATGTATGGATTCACAAGACGGCTAAAGTTTTTGATTCAGCTTATATCGCAGGCCCATGTATAATAGGCGCAAATACTGAGGTCAGACAATGTGCATTTATCAGGGGCTCAGCCCTTGTTGGAGAGAACTGCGTAGTAGGTAATTCAACTGAGCTTAAGAATGTTATCATTTTCGATAATGTTCAGGTACCTCATTATAACTATGTTGGTGATTCCATACTTGGATATAAGTCACATATGGGAGCGGGATCAATCACATCAAATGTTAAGTCCGACAAGACTCTTGTTGCAGTTAAGGGACATGACCAGTATGACGATATTAATATAGAGACAGGACTTAAGAAATTTGGTGCTATGCTGGGAGACTATGTTGAAGTAGGCTGCAACTCAGTACTTAATCCGGGAAGTGTAATCGGAAGAAACACTAACATTTATCCTCTTTCACCAGTAAGAGGCTACATACCGGAGAATAGCATAGTAAAAACAGGCTGTGTCGTAGTAAGCAAAAAATAATTTACCAAAAGGGTCAGACCCCATTGGCAAAAAAAGGACGATATTATGAAGAAAAATAAAACTATAAAGAAAATTACAGGTTTTTTTCTTGCTTTTATGCTTATCATGGGATCTCTCATTATGACAAATCCTTCTGATATAAGAGCAGAGGGCCAAAAGAAATCAATTAAGGGTTTCCTTCAGACAGCTATGAAGCCTATGGGAACTACCATGTATATATATGGTGGTGGCTGGAACGAGGAGGATACAGGAGCAGGAGATGAGGCAAGAAGCATAGGTCTAAGTGACAAGTGGGCAGAGTTCGCTTCACAGCAGACTTCATCTTATAATTATAAGGACTATGATTATAAGAAGGATGTAAATGTTATTCATCTGGGACTTGATTGCAGCGGATTTGTTGGATGGGCTCTTTATAATACTCTGGAAACAGAGGATGGAAATGCAGGCTATGTGGATTATTACAACAGGGTACTGGAAAGGCTGGAAAGGGAAGGCTATGGAACCCTTACAATGGCATCCGGTGTTACAGATTACAAGGCTGGAGATATTATGAAAACAGCAAGCCATGTATGGATTGTAATAGGAAGCTGCCAGGATGGAAGTGTAGTACTTCTTCATAGCAGTCCTCCGGGAGTTATGCTTTCCGGAACAGCCACTCCTGACGGAACCAAGAATTCACAGGCCAATACCCTTGCTACTTATTATATGAAGACCTATTATAGTGACTGGTATTCAAGATATCCTGACAGCAGCAGAGGTGCCAGTTATCTTTCTTCCTATAATCAGTTCAGATGGACTGTATCTGATGCATTTGCAGATGACGAAAAGTATCAGTCAATGAATGCAACTGAGGTTTTATATGACCTTTTTGGTTCAATACCAGAAGGCTTTGATATTTATCTGAGTTCGGAAAATGCTAAATCCTCCGATTCTGATAATAATTCAAATCAGAATTCTAATTCCAGCGTAGCTAAGGAAGAAATCACAGGTGATGGTGCCATGAGTACTGGAAGCTGGGAGAAGGACACAAAGGGATGGAAATTCCTTAGGAAGAATGGGGAGACTATTTCCCTTGACTGGGCTAAGATAGATGGTGTCTGGTACTATTTTGATAAGAATTCTTATATGACCACAGGCTGGCAGAAGATAGATGGTGTCTGGTATTATATGAATTCCAGTGGAACAATGGCCACGGGCTGGGTTAAGTCTGGTAATACCTGGTATTATATGAATTCCAGTGGAGCAATGGCCACGGGCTGGGTTAAGTCCGGTGATACCTGGTATTATATGAACTCCAGTGGAGCAATGGCCACGGGCTGGATCAAGTCCGGTGATACCTGGTATTATATGAATTCCAGTGGAGCAATGGCTACAGGCTGGATACAGGATGGAAGCGATTGGTACTATCTGAATAATGATGGTTCTATGGCTTCTAATAAATATATTGGTTCTTATTATCTTAATAGTAGTGGTAAGTGGGTTAAATGAATTTGATTTACATAATCCAACGGTTTTAAATACAATCTTTTATTTTACTTGATAGTTATAGGGGATTAGTTAACATAATTCACGGATGTAATATGTAAATATAATATATAAAATGGGGTTATATATGAAGGAAGGTATAATTGTTGTTAATCATGGAACTATGAATGGACAGGTCCATACCAGATGTATTGAGGAACTAGTCCTTTCTATAAAGGACAGGTTAGAGGAAGCTGAAGTAATTCATGTTTATACAGATGGTAATATCAGAAAAAAATTAAGAGAAGAGACTGGGGTTAAGGTACAGAATCTTAAGGCTGCAATTCTGGGACTTAAGGAAAAGGGTGTTACCCATCTTACTGTTCTTACAACTGATGTGTTTGAGGGTCAGGATTATTACCAGATGAAGGAAGAAACCATAGGACTTGCAGGACTTTTTTCTGTGACCAATATAGCAAGACCTCTTCTGGGGGATGCTGAGGATTATGAGATAACTGCAAGGGCAGTAAAAGCCTCCTTTGGGCAGCTGGTGGGAAATGATATACTCCTGCTTCTTTCTGGCACAAGCAAGTCTTCTGATGATGACTCCATGGATTTAAAGATAAAAGAATTTGAAAGAGATCTTAGAAAGCATTTACCTAATTCCTATGTGGCATCTCTTCATGGGGATAGAAAGCCATATAAGGTTATAAAAGAAATAAAACAACAAAGACAGTCAGATAATATGAACACTGATAACAATTCGAATAGAATTATACTTGTACCCTTTGAATATATTGCAGGTCAGGGTATAGAGAATAAGGTTTCAGAGGAATATCCCGGTCTTGTTTCAAGGCTTAAAGAGGAAGGCTTTACAGTAGAAGGTATGTATAAGGGTATTTCTGAATATGAAGATTTTCTCAGGCTTTATATGAGACATTTGTATGCTGCTAGAAGATGAGAAGACAATAATTATTTCAAAAAATTTAAATTTCAATTGCAGTATTTGAAAAAATATAGTATAGAATAGGTTGGCTATTCAAAAAGTCTAAGGAGAAATTTTAAGCTATGAATATTATAATCGCAGGCTGTGGCAAGGTTGGTCAGGCTCTGGCGGAAACCTTAACCGAATCAGGTCACGAAGTTACTGTAATGGATAAAGATTATACAGCCCTCACAATGGTAACCTCATCCTGTGATGTTATGGGCTTTCAGGGAGATTGCACCAGTATCAGGAATCAGAAGGAAGCAGGAATAAACCGGGCAGATCTGCTTATTGCTGTTACCAGTGATGATGAGATAAACATGCTTGCCTGTCTTATAGCAAGAAAGACTGGTAAATGTCATACAATAGCTCGTATAAGAAGTCCTCAGTATACAGACGAAATCGGTTACCTTAAGGAAGAGCTTGGACTTTCTATGTCCATCAATCCTGAAATGGTTGCAGCAGATGAAATTGTAAGGCTTATACAGCTTCCATCAGTTTTGGAGGTAGATACATTTGCCAAGGGAAGGGTAAGCCTTGTGGGTATGAAGATTCCTGAAGACTCTGTTCTGGATAATCTTGCAATACGTGACCTTCCTTCGAAGGTAGGTGTTAATTCACTGATATGCGTTCAAGAGCATGATGGAGAAGTAATGATACCTAATGGATATAGTGTTCTTCATTCAGGTGACAAGATATCAGTAACATTTTCCATGAGAGAAGCAAATGACTTCCTGAATAAAATCGGACTTAAAGCCAAGAAGATTAAAAATGTAATGATAGCCGGTGGTGGTACTATTTGTTACTACCTGGCTAAGAAGCTTCTGGATATGAGGATAAATGTTAAAATCATCGAAAGAGACAGGGCCAGATGCAAGGAGCTTTCGGAGCTTCTTCCTAAGGCAATGATTATAAATGGCGATGCCACAGAAAAAAGACTTCTGGTTCAGGAATCAATAGAGGATATGGATGCAGTATGTTGTCTCATGCATCAGGATGAGGCTAATATTCTTCTGTCCCTTTATCTGAGTACAGTTAATCCTAATATTAAGTTTATTACCAGAGTTCATAGGAATTCCTATCAGGACCTGGTTACAGAGCTACCTGTAGGTAATATTATAAGTACCAAGCTTATTACAACCGACTATATAGCCCGTTATGTCCGTTCTATGGAGAATTCCATGGGTAGTGAAGTGGAGGCGCTTTATCATATAATGGGTGGCCGTGTTGAGGCTCTGGAGCTTACTGTTGGCGAGGATTTCACTAAGTCAGGAGTAGAGCTTAAGGATCTTGAGCTCATTGATAATACACTGATATGTAGAATAAACAGAAAAGGTCAAATCATTCGCCCAGGTGGTCGTGATACCATGGAAATAGGAGACAGCGTTATAATAGTTACTATTCATAAGAATATAAACTGCATCAATGATATTATTAAAGAAGCATAAAAAGTTGATATAAGCTTTTAAATTCTCAATTAAATTCTGAAATTGTAATAAAGAAAACAGCTTTATTATTAAAGAAAAATGATTATTATCAGAAATATTTATCGGAAATATTTATCAGAAATCAGAAACTAAAGTTTAATACTATAAAAGGGAAACAGGAAATGTTATGAATTATAAAATGGTGGTCTATGTTTTAGGCCGTATCATTCAGATAATTGGAATATTTTTGCTGATACCGGCGGTAGTAGGAGTTATTTATCGGGAAAAGGAAATACTTGCAATAGCCATTATTGCAGTTTTATCCATAGTTGTAGGAGGTTTTCTGGACAGAAAGAAGCCTAAAAATTCTCAGATAAGAGCAAAGGAAGGCTTTGTTATAACTGCTTTTACATGGATCGTAATGAGTATAGTAGGTGCTATACCATTTTACGTGACAGGCTATATACCATCTATTACAGATGCGGTATTTGAAACAGCTTCGGGATTTACCACTACTGGAGCCAGCATTCTTACAGATATAGAAGCCCTTCCTCATTGTCTTCTTTTCTGGAGAAGCTTTACTCACTGGATTGGAGGTATGGGTATTCTTGTATTCATGCTAGCCTTTGTTTCATCCAGTGCTGATGAAATGAATATTATGAGGGCAGAAAGCCCGGGGCCATCGGTTGAGAAAATGGTTCCTAAGGTCAGGGAAACCGCGTTTATGCTGTATTCAATATATACAGTACTTACCCTTACTCTGGTTATGGCTCTTGTGATTGCAGGAATGCCTGTATTTGATTCCTTCTGTGTATCCTTTGGCACTGCTGGTACTGGTGGATTTGCAACCAAGGGAGATAGTATAGCGAGCTATTCAAAGGCTTGCCAGGTGATTATAACTATTGGAATGATGCTCTTTGGTGTTAATTTCAATGTTTATTCACTGATAGTAATGAAAAAATATAAGGAACTTATTCATGCTGAAGAGGTAATAGCTTATTTTATAATATATGCAGTTGCGACACTGATTGTCACATTAGGTACATATGATGGATTCATAAACCTTATGGGGTGGCAGGGAGCAGAGAGTTTTAATTCCTTTGGTCAGGCTCTTCAGCAATCATCATTTCAGGTTGCATCGGTTATGACCACCACAGGTTTTGCTACTACAGATTTTGATAAGTGGGCAAATGTACCAAAGCTTGTAATGGTTGGAGTTATGTTTATAGGTGCCTGTGCGGGTAGTACAGGTGGAGGAATGAAGGTTTCCAGATGGCTGCTTTATTTTAAGCAGATGAGAAGGGAGCTTCAGAGTTACATTCATCCATCTTCTGTAAGAAGTATATGGCTGGATGGAAAGGTCGTTGATAAGGATACACTCAGGACTACAAATGTTTATCTTATGGCATACATGTTTACATTCCTGGTATCCCTGGTATTAATAAGCTTTGATGGTCATGACCTGATTACATCATTTACGGCGGTTACAGCAACAATCAACAATATAGGTCCTGGACTTAGTATTGTTGGTCCGACTGGAAATTTTGCAGGTTTTAGTAACCTGTCAAAATGGGTTTTTATATTTGATATGATTGCAGGAAGACTTGAACTCTTTCCGTTTCTCATAATGTTATCTCTTAGTACCTGGAGAAAGAAATAGTGAAGAATAAACTTAAATCAGAACAACTTATACCCCTTAGTTTCCTTGTGGCAATTATAATAGGGACAATACTTTTACTGCTTCCTATAGCTACAGCGGACGGTAAGGGGACAGATATTATTACAGCACTTTTTACTGCAACCACTTCCCTTTGCGTTACAGGGCTTGTGGTTGTTGATTCCTTTTCATATTGGAGTCTGTTTGGAAAAATTGTCATCCTTATTATGATTCAGCTTGGTGGACTTGGAATCATAACAGTTATGTCAGTCGTTATGCTTGCTACTCATAGAAAGATGTCATTAGGACAGATGGTAGTCCTTCACGATGCATTTAATCTAAGCACCATTTCGGGTCTTATTAAATTTCTCAAGAGAGTATTTTTAAGCACTTTAATAGTTGAGGGAATTGGAGCGGTTTTTTATTGTATACATTTTATTCCGGAATTTGGAGTGGGAAAGGGTATATGGATTTCCTGCTTTACAGCTATCTCGGCCTTTTGTAATGCCGGAATAGATATAATAGGACCAAATAGTCTTATAGATTATAATTCAAGCCCTCTGATACTCATAAATACCATGATGCTTATTATTCTAGGTGGTCTTGGTTATGTGGTCTGGTTTGATATAGCCAGAGCTTTCAAAAGGGGAGTAAAGAAGAATTATTCTCTTAAGCTTATCATTAAAAGATTTAGTGAACATACAAAGCTGGTTTTAAATGTTACTATGTTCCTTATTGTTTCCGGTGCGGTAGCAGTATTTGCACTGGAGTATAATAATCCTGAGACAATAGGAAATATGAATCTTGGTGGAAAAATACTTAATAGTATATTCCAGTCAGTAACTTTTAGAACTGCTGGTTTTGCAGCTGTTCCACAGCAGTGCCTTACTAATGGAACCTGTGCTCTCGGAGTTCTCTTTATGTTTATTGGTGGATCTCCTGTAGGTACTGCAGGTGGTGTAAAAACCATTACATTCTTCGTTGTAGTTTTAAATGCTATATCCTACATAAGAAACAGAAAGGAAACAGTGGTTTACAGTCGTCGCATCTCCAGTGATCTGATACAGAAATCAACTGCTATACTTATGGTCAGCTTTGCAGTTACATTTGTCATGCTTATACTTCTGGTGGCTACAAATGATATTAATATGGTAGATGCCATATATGAGACCTTTAGTGCTACAGCTACAGTTGGTCTTTCCAGAGCCCTCACACCTTGTCTTAACACAGCAGGAAGGCTGGTTATAATCGTATGTATGTATCTTGGAAGAATAGGTCCTATATCCATGGCTCTCTTTTTCCATTATCATGGTACAGAGAAGAATAATATCAGCTTTGTTAAGGGAAATTATTTTGTTGGATAGACTATTTCATGAGTGGATTATGTAAACTAAAAATGTGATTTCTATTATTAAATAGGTTAGTATTTTATATTTTATTTGTAAGTGCAGGGGGACCTGTGGGAAGGAGTTAATTAATGAATAAGACATTTGCAGTTTTCGGACTGGGAAGATTTGGAAAAAAGATGGCTCTTAGTTTATATGAAATGGGTGCTGATGTAATGGTAGTTGATAGAAGTGCTGAGCTTCTTGAAAAAATATCAAATCAGGTAACCTATGCCATCGAAGCAGATCTTAAGGATGCAGAGGATATTAAGGGACTTGGTCTGGAAAACACTGATGTGGTAGTAGTTGCCATGGGTTCGGATCTTACATCAAGTATTATGTCGGTAATGGTTTCCAAGGAAGTAGGAGTTCCTTATGTAGTTGCTAAGGCATCTGATGAAAGAATGGGAGCAATCCTTCAAAAGGTTGGCGCTGATAAGATAATATACCCTGAAGAGGAAACTGCAGCTCGTACAGCAAGAAAGCTTATGTCAGATAACTTCCTGGAGTTCTTTGATATAGATGATAATCTTTGTCTCCTTGAAATGTATCCTAAAAAGGAATGGGTAGGTAAGAATCTTATTGAGCTTAATCTTCGTGCAAGTTATGGCGTCAATGTAGTTGCAATCAAGAATAATAATGAAATGCGTTCATATATAGATCCTAAAAAGGCTCTTAAGGAAGATGATCAGCTTCTGGTAATAGCAGAGAAGGATGATCTTAAGAAACTTGGTAGAAAATAATAATTGTAATATACTTTATATAAAAAGACCTCTGATTTAATACTAAATCGGAGGTCTTTTAAATTTCAAATTATAAATTTTTTATAGATATCATTTATAGATATAAGTATAGACATTTATTATAGATACTAACTATTGATTTCAAAATTATTTTTGAAATTCTATTAAAAACTATTTTATTTCAGAAATTCCACCAGCTGAAACCAGTCCGTCAAGTGGCATTCCAGCCTTACAGAAAGGACATTCGTGTGAAGAATAGGATGCATATCCTGGAATATCATCAACGTGGAATACAGAATGAACATCAATATTCTTTACGTTGTCAACAGCAGAGAATATAGCAGTTATTCCCGCAATACTTCCACCATAGTATTCTATACACTCAAGAGCCTTCTCAGTTGTCTGACCTGTTGTGGCAGTAGCAAGGAGAAGCATTACATGTTTACCCTGAATCATAGGAATAACATTATCTTTAAATATCAGCTGTCCCATAGAATTCACTTCAGGTGTGATAACATACATAGTACCATGCTGATTCATAGACATAATACCTGATTCTGTAAGAGCATCAGCAAGGTATGCGCCAATCACATCAGTTCCGTCAATACAGACAATTGTATCAACGATTGTTGTTGCCATATATTCATGGCTTATAGACTTAGCAACAGCCTTAGCTTCAGCAGAACGAGCCTTAAGAGTTGTAAGGTCTATATAATAATTTATATGTGAAGATGTGGTTGCGAAGTGTCCCTGAGAAACCTTCAGATTAATCTGGTTATTAAAAGGTGAAGTGATTTTATATGTTTGCATTATATTAACCCCCTATTAAAAATTAAAAATATTATAAGGTTTTTTTGAAAAATATACAATCTTTATGTGGAAAATTTTGAAATTTAAACCTTTAGTATGTTCTTCTAAAGCATTTATAAAGCACTTTTAAAGTATTTGGAACATGTAACTATTGTGCTATAATTTAGGAGGTTGGAAATTATTTAAGAGGAGTATTATTGAGGAGTATTATTATGGAAGCTGATTTTAATATACTGGCCGGACCATCAATGTCTGGAAAAACTTATAAGCTTTGTACCTGGGTTTTAGAAGAAGCTTATAATAACCCTGATAAGAATTACATTGTAGTTGTTCCAGAGCAGGCTGGAAATGCCTACGAGAAGAAGCTTATAGAGATGAACTATAAGCTTTATGGTCGCCCTGGTTTTATGAATATAGATGTACTGGGCTTCAGCAGAATGGCCTATAAGATATTTGCTGAATTCGGGATCAGGGATATAGAGCTTTTGGAAGAGTATGAGAAGAATATGCTGGTCAGAGTTGCATCAGGCAAGATAAAGGATCAGCTTAAGGTCTATGAGAAAAGTGTAGGGAGAGTAGGCTTCACTTCAGAGATAAAGTCTCTTATTTCTGAGTTTATTCAGTATGGTGTTGGACCTGAGGATATTGAAGAGGTATGCAGCAGATTAGAGGATTCTAGAAGTACTCTTAAGTCCAAGCTTGAGGATGTAATTAATATATATAAGGAAGTGAACCTTATTTTATCTAATATGAGGTCACCTATAGCGGGACTCACAAATGATATTCCACAGGAAATTAAAAATGCAGGTGGTGCTGTCATATCAGAAGAGAGACTCAAGCTTTTAGCCAGGCTTCTTAGGAGCTCTGTGCCTTGTAGTGTAACGGATAATGTTACATTTATATTTGACGAATATAGAGGATATACTCCAGACCAGTTGGATATTATAGGAGCTCTTGGAAATCGAGCATTGGACATGAGATTTTCTCTTTGTATAGAACCTATATATCTTAATAAGGGGTATGCACCTGCAGAACATAATATATTTCATAAGTCTTTTACAACCTATCAAAGTCTAGTGGAGGCTGTGGGAAGACAAGCCAGGATTGTTACAATAAGTAGGGAAAAAGATGAAAATATGAGAGACCATTTATCATCTTATATTTTCAGATACCCATACAAAGAGTATTCAAGAATCCAAGACTTAGAATCAAATTCAGACTTAGATTCAAGTTTAAAAAATGATTTAAAAAATGATTCAAAAAAAGATTTAAAAGATGATTCTTTGGAAATCTATGTGGCAAAAAATCTTGAAGAGGAAATACGTCTTGTAGCTCAGTCTGTAAGAGATGGAGTAAAGTCTGGACTTAGATATAAAGACATGGTTGTAGCTGTAAGTGATGTAGAAACCTTTGATTCCTTTGCAGGAAGGATATTTGATGAATATGAGATTCCTGTATTCTTTGATTACAGCAGAAAGCTTAAAAAGAATCCTTATACTGAGGCTATAATAAGAGCTCTTCATATAATTGATAGGGATTATGATTACGATAGTGTTTTCGGGTTTGTTAAAACAGGTGTCTGCAAATTTGAAAATAAAGATGCCATTGATAAGCTGGAAAATTTCATACTTAAGACTGGAATCCGGGGCAAAAAACGCTGGAACAGGAAGCTGCGTCCTTATGGAAGAAATTCTAGAAATGTATCGCATAGTACAAAAGAAATGTATGAAGAATTAAATCTGGCCAGGCTGGAGATTTTAGAAAGTATAAAGGATTTTTCATTAATAAAGACATCAGGTGAAAAGGTTAGTACATATATATCTGCAATACGAGGCATGATGGAAAGACTTGATTATGAAGTGAGTATGGAGGAAACTGCAGGGCATCTTGAAGAGATGAATATGATGTCAGAGGCCAGAGTTATGAGAAGTTTATATGGTATGCTGGACAAGATACTTACTCAGACAGATATTCTTCTTGGAGATGAAATTATGTCAATCCATGAATTTATAGATATATTATCTGCCGGAATAAGCCAGATTGCAATTGGTCTTATTCCACCTACCCTTGATGCACTTCATGTATGTGATATTGAAAGATCCAGAATTGTAGATGCCAAGGTTGTATATCTGATAAATGTAAATGACGGTGTAATTCCAGCCAGAAGATCATCAGGAAGAATTCTTACAGATCGTGATAAGGAAGAAGTAATAAGAATTCTGGGAGAGGATACTATTGGAAAGACTCTGGCCGAAACCGGGGTAAAGAAAAGCTCAGATGATCTATTTCATCTTTATCAGCTAATGTCAAAGCCTCAGAATAAACTTGTTATAAGCTATAGTGATATGAGTATGTCAGGAGATTCCATAGAACCATCCTATATAATAGGCCGTATTATGAACCTGTTTCCTGGTTATAAGGTTGAAAAAAGAAGCTCTAAGGAACTGATGGGAACAGAAAGAAGTGATAGGCTTTTTTATATAGGCAAGGCTAGAAATGCAATTGAATATATTCATTCAGGATTAATTAATTCTGATAATAATTCTGTTTATGATAAGGAGATGAATGATATTGCTAAATACATTATATGCAGTAAGGATACAAGTCTGGAACAGATATTCCTTCCTGGACTTACATTTAACAACTCTGCATCTCCTATATCAGAGGATGTAATGAAAAATATAGATCTCAAACTTTCAGTTTCTAAGCTGGAGTCCTTTGCTGATTGTCCATATTCATATTTCTTGAAATACATACTGAAGCTCAGGGAAAGAGAAGAAAAGAAGATAGAATTCTATGATATTGGAAATGTTATTCATAGGGCCCTTGAGTTAACCATCAACGAAATCATAGATGATTATTCAAATGATTGGTTAAGTGTATCCGAAGCTGAGCTTAAGGAAAAGGCTTTAGAATACCTTGATCTTGCCTGGGAAGAAAACTACATGGATATGGTGAAGGATCAAGAAGAAAATCAGGAAGAAAATCAGGAAGAAAATCAAGAAGATGATCAAGAAGATATGATAGCTGATGGAAAGACCAGCATGGTATATCGTAATCTAAAGGAATTATTGCTTCAGAATATAGACATAATGAGAAAACATATAGTATCTGGTAGGTTTCGTCCATACAGTACTGAGCAGAATTTCACAGCTGAATTTACAGCTCATCGTCCTGATGGTAGTAGTGTTCCGGTTATTCTTAAAGGAAAGATAGACCGTATTGATACTATGACTTTACAAGAAAAATCAGATAAGGATTCAGATAAAAAATCAGATAATAACAAGCTATGTATCAGAGTTATTGATTATAAAACGGGAAGTCAGTCCTTTGACCCACAGGAACTCAAGGAAGGAACAAGTCTCCAATTAACTGTTTATTCAAAAATCATTGAAGAGATTATGAAGGAGCAGTTTGGAGGCATGGAGATTTTACCTTCAGGTATGTATTATTATCATATAAATAATGAGATTATTGAGTTATCGGATACTAAAGTTAGTAAGGTTACTCCCGGCAGTCTGGAGGAGGCAGAATTGCTTAATGAGGAGAAGGCAAAGAAGCTTCGTTTGGATGGTATATCTAACGGACAGCCATTAAATAGATTAAATAATCATGACATAGGTCTTGTAAGTACAGAAACAGACAATTTAACAAGAAATAGTGATATCATTCATGTTTCTGCTAATAAGGATGGCATTATGACTTCTTCCTCCATGGTAGTTGATACTAAGATCATTGAAGGTGTTGAAGATTATAGTGTAGAAAGGATGGTAGAAACTGCAAATATTATTTTATCTGGCTGTATTGATAAGTCACCTATTGAGATGCCTCAAAATACTGGAAATGCATGTACATTTTGTAGCTATAAATCTATCTGCAGATTTTCTGATTATGGTGGAAAGGTAAGAAATGTATATAAATCACCTTTATCTAAGATTCAACAGCTTGAAAAAATGGCAAATAGTTTACATAATTCGGATGCCGCTCAGGATAATGGTGAAGGTGAAAATTTAGAAAACCAGACTCAAAATAATACAGAAAAGAAAAAAAATAAGCAAATTATAAAAGGTGCTCGTTTTATAGAAGAAGGAAACTAGATATGGCAGGAAAAACAAAATGGAATAAAGGACAGCAGGAAGTTCTGGATAGCCTGTCCGATAAAAGAAATATATTGGTATCTGCTGCTGCAGGCTCAGGAAAAACAGCGGTCCTGGTTGAAAGAATAATTCGTACAATAGAGTCAGGTCAGGCTGATATAGATGAAATACTAGTTGTAACATTTACAAAGATGGCAGCAGCACAGATGAAGGCAAAGATAATCCGTGCTTTGGAAAAGCTGGCTATATCAGCTTCAGCCAGTTCAGATTCTTCAGATAATCAAACTCAGGAAGAAAAAAATAAAAATAGTCAATATGCAGAAAGAATATCGAGACAGCTTTTACTGGCAGATAAAGCTAATATATCTACCATAGACAGCTTTTGTAATTCTATAGTAAGGGAAAATTTTAGTCTGGTAGATATGGATCCATCCTTTGATGTTTTTGATAAAGATGAAATAGAACTTCTGAAGAATGAGGTTTTAGATGAGGTTTTAGATAAGTATTATAAGGATGATGAAACATTTGGCAAACTCACACAGTTTCTTGTTAAGAAAAATATTGATGATACTGACCTTAAGAAGCTGATTCTTAAGATATTTAATGTGGCTGACAGCTTTGCTGATTATGATGAGTGGTTTTCTTTAGCGAGAGAAGAACATGAAAAACCTGAACATGTAATGAAGGAAAAATGGGTCAATGCTTATCTGGAATATATGAAAACTCTGGCATTTGATTATGCTGAAAATCAAAGGAGAGTTAAAGATTACTTTGATAATGATATAAATCCTGACAGAGTTAAAACTAAGGATAAAATTATAAATATGCTTGAAGGGGATATTGATAAACTTACTTGTATGGCAGGGGCTTCATCTATTGATCAAATAAAGGATATATTATCTGTTAAATGGGCGACATTTCCTAAAAAGCCGGCCTTGACGGATTATGATAATGACTTAATAAATAGAATGATTAAAACAAGAGAAAAGATGAAGGATGAATTAAAGAAGATTTATACCTCTGACGCAATCATAGAAGATTATAAAAATACCAATGATTATATCAGATGTCTTATAAGTATAACTTCGGATTTTCGTACTGCTCTTGTGGAAGAAAAAAACAAATATAAAAAATATGAGTTTAGTGATATAGCTCATGCTGCATATAACATTTTATATGATAAGGATAGAGGGCTTCCAACAGAAGTGGGACTCCGTATGGCAGATGATTTTAAGTATATTTATGTGGATGAATATCAGGATAGTAGTGACCTGCAGGAGAATCTTTTGTATGCAATTGCCAGAAGAGATGATCAGGGAAAACCAATGAATATCTTTATGGTAGGTGATGTTAAGCAGAGTATATATCGTTTCCGTCAGGCAAGACCTCAACTCTTTTTCGATAAAAGTGAAAGATATGATAAGCAGGATGGAGGAAGACTTATTACTCTTAATATGAATTATAGATCCAGAAGAGAAGTTCTGGAGGCAACGAATTTTATATTTGAAAACCTTATGACTAAAGGCTTTGGTGGTACTGATTACAATAATACAGTAGCTCTTCATACACCGGAGGAGACTGATTATAAGAATAATTATAGCGATTCAGATTTAAATGTTGGTGGCTGTGTTGAACTTAAGATTATAAATACATCTAATAAGAATATTAATATAAATTCTGATGAATTAGAAAAATCAGACAAATCAGGTGCATCAGACAAAGCTACAGGAGATTCAATATCAGAAAATAAAAATCCAGATGATTTAAAGGTTTTAAATTCAGATAATAATCTGGATAATAAATCTAATGAGGATTCTGAACTGCTTCGTGAAGTTTTGAAGTATACAAATGCAGAAATAGAAGCTATAGAGATTGGACGCAGAATTAAGGAACTCATATATGGAGATAAAGAGAAAGGCGTTGATCCTATTTATGTAAAAAATGAAGCTTATGATTCATCAAGGTCTGAAAGCTCTGATAATATGCCATATAGAAGGGCAAGCTTCGGAGATATAGTAATTCTTCAGAGAAAGAATAAGGGCTCAGAGGAAGTGCTTAAGATATTTGAGCAGATGGAGATTCCTGCGGTGATAGAAGATGCATCAGGTTTCTTTGATGCTATGGAAATTATTACAATCATATCAATTCTCAGAATCATTGATAACCAGGAACAGGATATTCCACTAACCTCTGTTCTTTTGTCACATATAGGTGGCTTCACTGATGAAGAACTTACCATTATAGTAAATGACATAGGTGGAAATAAGAGTCTTACTGGAAAGTGTCAGGATTTTATTGAAAAGTATGAAGCCAGGGCTTATAAGAGAGAGTCGGATATAGCTTCAAGGCTTAAGCTTTTTAATCAGATGCTTGATAGATGGAAGAATCTAAGACCTTATATTACTATTAGTGATCTTATTAAATATATTGTTAAGGATACTGATTATGAAGGCTATGTAATGAGTATGCCCGAGGGAAGAAAGAGAGTTGCCAATATACGAATGCTTCAGATGAGGGCTGAAAAGTTCGAAAGAAGTGATGCAGTGGGGCTCATGGATTTTATTAGATATATTGATAAATGTAGAATTCAGGATATAGATTTTGCAGAGGATAAGGACACTGATACTGTATCAGATTCTGTAAGGATTATGACTATTCATAAGAGTAAGGGCCTGGAGTTTCCTATTGTATTTGTTTCCCGTCTTGGAGGACAGTTCAATATGAAGGATACAGAAGGACTGGTAGCAGTCGATAGCGATTATTATATAGCTATGGATAGCGTAAGAAAGTCATCCTCAGGAATACTATTAAGGAGACCTGGTATCAAAAAACAAATTGTTAAGATGCTTTCAGATAAAGAGGTAAAGGAAGAAGAAATGCGTCTTCTTTATGTGGCTATGACAAGAGCTAAAGAAAAGCTTATTTTAGTTGGAACCTATACAGCTGATCCTCCAGGTCTATTAATGAATAGTAAGTCATACCTTGATTATATTAGAAAATCTATTGAGATATCTTCTGGCAATTGTCCTATTGATATAAGCTATGATGATAAAATCAATGTGGTTTCTGATTTCCGTAAGGTTTATTCTAAGAAAAGTGTGGATTATACCAATGATGTTAAGAAGCTTCTTGAGGATATACGATTAATTATAGAGAAGTCTGATAAAGATAAAGTATTAGCTGATAATCCTTATGACTATATATATGAATGGGAACAGGCTACTAAGCAGAAGGCTAAGCTATCAGTTTCAGAGATAAAACATGCAGAGATGGAAAGCAGACTTGTAATTGATAATACTTCTGATATTATAGTAGATAACCTTGAGGCAGAGAATTATTTAGAAAAAAATAAAACAGAAAAAAATAAAACAGAAAATAATAAAACAGAAAATTATAACTCAGAAAATAATAAATCAGAAAATAATAAATCAGATAAAAAATCTGGGAAAAAATCTGGAAAGAATTATGCGGCTATAAGAGGTACAGCTATACATGCTGTATTTGAGAAGCTTGATTATTCAAAAATTGATTCTGAAGAAGAAATGAAACTGGAGTGCCAAAGGATACTGGAGAGCGAAGCCTTTACTGATGAAGAAAGGAAATTGGTTGACATAAATCTATTTCTTGAATTTTATAGTCAGGATGAAGACTCACTATTTTATAGAATGAAGAAGGCGTTTTCCCTGGATAGGCTTCGTAGGGAACAGCAGTTTATAACCGGACTTACACCGGACCAGATACCTGGAAATATTCAGAAATCTGAGACTAAACAAAAAGATTTTGTTATAATACAGGGAATTATCGATGCCTTCTTTTATGAAGGAAATGATATAATCCTGGTTGATTATAAAACAGATAATGTAAAAAATGGTCAGGAACTATTGGACAGATACGCTTCTCAGATGTATCTTTATGGTTTGACACTGGAAGAATTAACTGGTCATAAGGTTGCTGACTGCATCCTTTATTCCACAAAGCTTGGAGAGGTGCATTATACAAATTGGAGGGAGTATATAAATGAGAGATAAGGAAGAGAACTTGACATTACTTGGAAATAAAGGGGTTAAGTACTCTGAAACCTATTCGCCAGATGTTTTAGAGTGTTTTGAAAATAAGCATCCGGATGTGGATTATTTTGTAAAGTTCAACTGTCCGGAATTCACAAGTCTTTGCCCTATAACAGGGCAGCCTGATTTTGCGTGTATATATATATCTTATGTACCAGATAAGCTTCTGGTGGAAAGCAAATCACTTAAGATTTATATGTTTAGTTTCCGTAATCATGGGGATTTTCATGAGGACTGTGTGAATATAATCATGAAGGACCTGATTAAACTTATGGATCCTAAGTACATTGAAGTAACAGGAATGTTTATGCCTAGAGGTGGTATATCTATAGATCCATATGCGAATTACGGAAAGCCTGGTACAAAATGGGAAGAAATGGCATGGACTCGACTTATGAACCATGATATGAATCCTGCTGAGAGCGGACTTACAGGTGGAAGGTAGATGGTTAAACCATTATGTAAACCTAGCTTTAGAATTATGTAAACTATAGCTTGCAAAAATTCTGGTTTTTTGATAAAGTTTTACAGTTCAATTAATAGTTGGGCTTGTAATATGATAAAACGTGGGAGATTAAATTAAGTGATGGACAGATATAGTCAAATACTTGAATATATTAATAGTACACCCAAGTTTACAAAAAAGACGGATCACAGGAATATCAAAGAATTACTTTCAAGGCTTGGAAATCCTCAGGATGGAATTAAAGCTGTTCATATAGCAGGAACTAATGGTAAAGGCTCTGTTGCTAAAATGATATCTGGATTTCTTATTAATTCAGGCTATAAGACAGGACTTTTTACATCTCCACATCTTGTAAAAATGAATGAGAGAATTCAGATAAATGGTGTGGAAATAAGTGATGACGAATTGGTGGCTTTGTTTGATAAAATAAACAAATCTGTAGATTTTAAGAAGCTGCTTGATGAGACTTCGGACAAAGAGAACGAATTACAGCATCCTGCATTTTTTGAACTGCTTTTTCTTATAGCATGTTTATATTTCAAGGAAAAAGACTGCGATTATGTAGTATATGAAACTGGTCTTGGTGGAAGACTGGATGCAACAAATATTATTTCTCCGGAAATTAGTATTATAACTTCAATCGGTATGGACCATATGCAGTATCTTGGTAATAGCATTGAATCTATAGCAGGAGAAAAGGCTGGTATTATAAAAACTGGAATTCCGGTAGTATATAATACGGGTGAAGAAGTTGCAGATAAGGTGATTGAAGAAAAAGCTGAAAAACTTGGAAGTCCGTATTATAATGTCAAAAGCTATAAACTGAAAACGGATATTATTCTTGAAGACTATGATCACTTATATGCACTATATCAGAAGGAAAATGCTAAAACTGCAATAACAGCATTTGAAATCATGAATCAGGCTAAGGTTATATGTAAGAATATAAGGGAAATAGTTGATAAGACCTTAAAGAGTTTTAATTGGCCGGGTAGAATGGAATTTCTTACACATAATATCCTTATTGATGGAGCTCATAATGTAGATGCTATGAATAAATATGTTGAGTCTGTTAAGGCTATTCAGGAAAAAGATGGATGGTCTAAGCTCAGCCTTATATTTGCTGTATCGAGTGATAAGGATTATGATAATATGATTAAGATTCTTGTAAATAATCTTGATTTTACAAATGTTTATGTCAGTGAGATTAATAGTGATAGAAGACAAGATGCCGGAGTTGAGGCTCAGATTTTTTATGATTATATGAGAGATGATAATCATTTTAGTGTAAAAGCATTTAAAGATTTAGAGAGTGCATGGAATGTGGCCCGTAAAGACCAGGAGGATGATACTTTGCTTCTGGTAGTGGGTTCATTATATATGGTTGGTGAACTGAAGAGTATTTTTACCGATGAGAATTCATGAGGTTAGGTAATGAGTAAAAGAAGAAAGTTTGGTAAAAGTGAATTATCAGCAAATGAACATACGTTAGATAAGCAGATAGAAGAGGATAAGGGAATAGATCCATATGATTTATCTGATCTTTCTGATCAGTCTGATGAATTTGATGAGTTTGATGAGATTCCTGAAACCTATGAATCAAGTGAATATGAATCTGATGATTCTGAATCAAGTGGATATAGTCCAAATAAATATGATTCAAATAAATATGATTCAAATAAATATAGTAAAACAAACTATGATTTTGAAGAATTAGATGAATCAGAAGATTTAGATGAAGAGATATTATTTGAAAAATCTTCCAAATCAAAAGAGTACTTGGATCTTGATAGTCTTGAAGAAGACTTAGACATAGAAGATGAAGAAGTCGAAGAGGAATACAGGGCGACTCGTTATTCTGAAAGTAAACGTAAGGTTGAGCAGAAGAAAAATTATGATCTGGAAGAAAATACAGATGAAGATTTTAATATGGAAGAGGATCTGGCTCTGGATCAGGAAATACAAAGAGAGATTGCTGATGCGGAGAGAAAGACCGAAACCATGGATCTCACAGAAGATGATTACGAGAATTATTATGGAATAGAACAGGTCCGTCCGTCTAGAAAAATTGTTCCCGGTGAACAAAAGAAGACAAGGAGTCTAAGGCTTCATAAATATCGTGAGCAGAATCTTGCAAGATTTTCTAACATTTATATGTTGGCAGGTATGATCATAGGTGTTGCTGTCTTTTATTTTCTTGTCATCCCTGAGATAAAGAATCATTATTCTGAAGAAATAAGGGATTTGGAGACTTCATATAATCAGACTATATCTACAAAGAATAATGAAATAGATAATTTGAATCTTGAAATAGAAGGCCTTAGTAATAGAAATTCAGTATATGAGTCAAAGCAGGCTGAGATGCAGGCGACTATTGATAACCTTACTACTGAAGTAGAAACCCTGAAGAGAACCGTTGAAAGTGGTGGACTTACTAATCAAAATGCCCTTCCAGCAGATACAGTGGATCCTAATGCTGGAGAAAATCCTCCTGAAGGTGAGACAGGAACAGAGGCACAACTTTCGGAAGAGGAACAGGCTGCTCAGGCTGCAAACGCTGCGGCTGAAAGAAACAATGCCAATGTAATCGGAATCAGTGGTAATTCCATAGAAGAGATGATATCGAATGATTAAACAAAAAGTATATTAAAATAAAAGAGATGATAGCTAACGATTAACTTATATATATAAGGGTTGAAGGGAAAAGGGAAAAGCGAAAATAATGAATTTAGGTTTTAATCTAAAGCAATGCTTTAAAATGTATATCCAGAATGTTCATTTACCTTTTATGTATAAACTTGCATGTTCAAAAAATGAATTGTCCAAGGATAAAATTGTTTTTGCCGATATGCATACAGATGGAATTCCACAAAGTATGCAGGCTGTATATAAGGAATTAAAGAGGAGAGGCTATAGACCCAAGGTGATGTGTAAAGACACCGCAAAAATGGGACCTGTCGGTTTCCTCAGATTTATGAATTTATTTATGAATGAGTATGCATCGGCAGGAACAGTTGTGATATCCACATATTTCCTGCCGGTTTCTTCTGCAAAGAAAAGACGAGAAACAAAGGTGGTTCAGCTTTGGCATTCGGGTGGACTTCTTAAGAAGATGGGTTATGATACAGGAGATGATATTCCTCGTAATTATAGGGGCAAGGTTGCAGCTAATTATGATTTGGTAACCGTAAGTGCTCCAATATGTGAGAAGGTATGGGAGTCAGCTCTTCATTTAGAAGATGGAAGTGCCAAGGCAATGGGTATTTCCAGAACAGATATTTACTTTGATGAAAACTGGAATCAAAGAAATAAAGACATATTTTTCTCATTAGTACCAGAGGCAAAAGGAAAAAAGGTGGTTTTATATGCGCCATCTTTTTCGGGAAATGCTGCTATGCCTAAATGTTTTGGTCTGGAGATGATGACGGATAAACAGTTATCCAAAATACTTGGAGATGATTATTATGTTATATTCCGACCACATCCATTGATGCAAAAGAAATATCCGGAGTATTTTAATGGAAAGCTGGAAAGATTTACTACATCTAGACTTTTATCTTTAACAGATTTACTTATTACGGATTATTCTTCTATTCTATTTGATTATTCAATTTATAGAAAACCATTTGTTCTTTTTTGCCCGGATTTTGAGGAATATAAAAAGAATAGAGGTTTCTATGCTGATCCTGATAAATTTCCTTGTTTTCTAACAAAGAATATGGACCAGCTGGTGGATGCAGTACATAAGGAATGTCATAATAATTCTTCAGATAATGGATTTACAAGAAAACGAAAAGAAGAATTAGAAGAATTTTATAATAAGTATATGGGTGCTTGTGACGGACATAGTACTCACAGAGTTGTGGATTATATTGTAGATCATATAGAGAGTTTATAAACAAAAAATTTATGAAAATAGAGGAAATAAAAAACAGAATATGCCTTGTGGCATTTGATCTGGATGATACGGCACTTGATGGACAGGGAAAGCTTACTGAGAAAACAGCCTATGCTATAAAGAAGGCTTCCCAGTGTGGAATAGAGCCTGTCATAGCCAGTGGAAGATCCTTTAATTCCTTACCAGAGGATATAATTAATGTGCCAGGAATAAGATATGCAATTTGTTCTAATGGAGCTAATATATTTGATGTCTTGGAGAAAAAATGTATATCATCATATACACTAAATTCCAATTCTGTAAGACAGATAGTTGAGCTTGCAGATGATTATAGTGACACTGTTTTTTTGGATGCCTTCACAAAGGGGGTACCTCATACTGATCACCGTGTTCTTGATTCCCTTCTTCAGAATGATAAGATATCGGAACATAGAAAGATTTATCTGAAAAAAACAAGGATAGCTGAAAATGATATAAGAAGCTTTATCAGGCAAAATGAAACAGGGCTGGATTGTATTAATTATAATGTATTTGATTCTCGACTCTTTGACCAGCTTATGTACAGGCTTTCTAAAGAGGTTGAGGGTGTATATGTAACGAGTTCTATTCCTGAGCTTATAGAAATTTCTGATGAAAAGTCAGGGAAAGCAGGTGGCCTTAAGAGAATAGCAGAGCTTTTGAAAATAGATATTTCAGAAACTGCGGCATTTGGAAATGCGGATAATGATGCAGAGATGATAAGATGCTCAGGTTTGGGATATGCTGTTTCAAATTCATCTAAAGAGGCACTTGATGCAGCTGATATTATAATTGGTCCTAATACAGAGGAAAGTGTAGCAGATGCAATACTTGAGCTTTGTAGTTTAAAATCACTATAACTGATATGTTTTTTGGGGCTTTTATTTTGGAGCTTATAATATTAATTTTTAAATATTTATTGACTATTTTTTATAGTATTGATAACCTTAAAAACAGGTTTATAATATAATAGTTAGGTTTAAGATTATATTTTGATGATTTGATCTTAAATTTATATTTGAAAATCAATAAAAAGAAAGCTTTAGAAAGGATTATGTATGAATAAAAAATCTATAAAAGATTTCATTCAAAAAAATGGAAATGCATTGGCCATTCCTCTTGTAATGATAGTATTGGGACTTTTTTTTATATTTTTCCCAGGAAGTGCTATTGATATTACGGTAAAGGTAGTAGGAATTATGTTTGTTATAGTTGGTGCCGTGATGGCATGTTCACTACTTGCAGCATATTCACCTTTTACATTGGCTATATCAATAATACTTATTATTTTTGGAATCCTTTGTATTGCATCCCCCGGTTTTATAGCATCATTTGTTATTAAAGCTATAGGTGTAATGATTCTTTTAAATGAACTTGTAAGAATATACGAGGCTTATAAAATTAAAGGTAAAAGTGATAAATTTATTCAGTATATTATAGTTGATGTAGTCACTCTTATTTTGGGAATTGTTCTTATAGCTATGCCTATGAATATTGCTGGTGCTATTGTCATAGTTATGGGAGTAGTACTTCTGATTCTGGGAGTGACCAATATTATCACAGCCATCAAGGTCTACAAGGATGGACGTTATGTAGAAGATGGAACAGATGTGGTTTGGGAAGAATAATAAGAGACTTTAATATATATTACATTCAATTAATGATTAGTTTAGGAGGCATAAGATGAGAGTAGGAATGGGGTATGATGTTCACCGTTTGGTGGAAGGAAGACCACTTATACTTGGGGGCGTGGAAATACCTTATGAAAAAGGACTTTTAGGACATTCTGATGCGGATTGTCTGACCCATGCTATAATGGATAGTTTATTAGGAGCAGCTGCTTTAGGTGATATTGGAAAACATTTTCCTGATTCTGATCCAAAGTATAAAGGGGCAGATAGTCTGAAACTACTTGCAGTAGTAAAGGAAATGCTGGATGAAAGAACATATATAATTGGTAACATTGATGCGACTATTATAGCTCAGAAACCTAAAATGGCTCCTTATATAGAAGAAATGAAAAAAAAGATTGCAGAAACGCTTGTGATAGATGAGGAGAGAGTTAATATTAAAGCGACGACTGAAGAAGGTCTTGGATTTACGGGAGAAGGTCTTGGAATCAGCTGTCAGTCAATAGCTCTTCTTGAAACTATTGATAATTATGTATATAGAAATGTTACTACCGGTATGGTAGATGAGGTTGAAGGAGATGGCCTTAATGATCTGTCTCTTGAAAGAAAACATTTAGAAAATATTAAGAAACGCAAAGGAGAATAAAATGGATCGTTATAATGAAAGGCTGATTTCAGGAAAGGCGTCTATGGGGGCAATACTTGGCCTGGTAGGAGCAATTATACTTACTGTTATCGGAGCAGGTCTCTTCCTTTTCACACCACCTATTGGAGTTCTTATTCTTGTTGTAGGAATAGCACTTATTGTATTTGCGAAGGATGGATTAAGTGTTGAGTATGAATATATAATTACTAATGGTGATATTGAAATTGCCAAAATATTATCAAAGAAAAAGCGTAAGGGTGTTGCTAATATTGAGTCTGAAAAGATAAACCGTATGGAAAGAGCTGATAATGATAGAGTAAAGAATGATATCAGTCTTGGAAAGTATAAGGTAAAGAGCTTTGTAGGCAAGGAATCATCAGAAAATGAAATTGCTATTTTTGTTGGTGAAGGAGATAATCAGGAGATTTATGTACTTGATTTTGATGATAAATGTATAGACCATATGAATCAGGTACTCAAGCTTAAGAGTAATGTTAAATAAGTTTTAAGCATATTGGATGGTATTAATAGCAAAATAATATTGCTTAAAACAAACTCAAAAAATAATTTATGAAATAGAAAGAGCAGGTGACTGGTAATCACCTGCTCAAATTTTAAAACAAAAATAAAACAATAAAAATAAAACAATAAAAATAATAAAAATAGGAGGAAAACAAATAATCTATTTGGATAATTCTAAAGATTTATAAATCAAGGATTTATTAAATCAAGGATCCAGAGGTATCATTGTCAGACCCTTATACATCTTTGTATAGATGCTCTTCTCATCTTTATATAACATAGTTCCCCTGGAACCATCGCGAATTATATAAGCATACTTATTTTTCTGTACGTTCATATAGAGAACTTCTTCAACGTTTAACTCCTTGGCTTTGACCTTGGCAGTATATACATTAACGGGTTCCAGCTTATATTTTTTTATAGCTTGAGCAACAGTCATGTCAAAACCTCCTTCACTTTTGTATTAACCTATTCTTAGTATATGTGATATATTGCACAAAGTCAACTATAAATAATAGACAAAAATATCACAAATACACAAAAGAAGTGACGAAATTTAAAGAAAACGTCGGCTTTTTTCTTTAAAAATGATATTAAAGAAGGCTAAAATTTGTATAAAACATTTAAAAACTATCATAAATATTAGATATTAATTTTAAAGGTGATGATTTATGAACTATTATATGGAATTTGAAAAACAATTAGAAGAAGCAAAGTCTTATCCACAACTTCCCAAATTACTTCTTCATGCCTGCTGTTGTCCTTGCAGCTCACATTGCTTGGAGGTCTTATCGGGACATTTTGATATTACTATTTTTTTCTATAATCCTAATATTGATGACAAAGAGGAATATCAGCATAGGCTTAAGGAATTATATAGATTTACCCAAGAGGCTGATTTTGCTAAAGCTGTTAAAATTCTTGATGGTGGTTATGAGCCGGAGAAGTTTTATGAGATGGCTAGGGGAATGGAGAATCTCCCGGAAAGAGGAGAGAGGTGTTATCATTGTTATAAGATGAGACTACAGAAAACACTTGAGTATGCTCTTCAGGAAGGTTTTGATTATTTTTCAACTACACTTTCAATTAGCCCATATAAGAATAGTCAGTGGCTGAATGAGATAGGAATGGAATTAGAGAAGAAACTTATTGATAATACTAGTTTTTCTCAAGGCATGAATGATAAAAAGCCTGTATTTTTATTTAGTGATTTTAAAAAGAAAAATGGATATAAGCGTTCTATAGAGCTTTCACAGGAATATGGACTTTATAGACAGGATTATTGTGGATGTGTTTTTTCTAAGAGAGATAGAGACAAGAAGAAAGAAGAGCAGAAAGAAGAACAGAAAAAAGAACAGAAAAAAGAACAGAAAAAAGAACAGAAAAAAGATGAATAAGAAGAATAAAAATATGAATACAAATATTGACCCCAATATGGATTTAAGCCCTGAACAATTAAAAGAAATGCTGGATGATGCTGAGTTTTCCCTTAAGATAGTAGAAGCTTGTTTTGATGTGGCGGGTAGAAAGAAATATAAGTTCATGCTTTCTAATTCAACAATAGCTATAATTTTAGTAGCTGGTTTTATTCTTGTCATTTTCTCAATATTGTTTGCAGCTGATTCTATAAAAAAGGGTTTGATAAAACCTGCTATTATTGGATTCATAATAGCTATGGCAATAGAAATCTTTTTTGTTATTTGGAGCCTTAAATCTAAAAAACTGCAAAAGGAATTAGAGGAAGAAGCTGAAAAGGAGGCTAGAAGTGGTAGATTCGATCCTGTTAAAGCTTATTCAGTTAAAGATTCAGAGCTTATTGTAACAAGATTTAAGATAGAAGATTTCGAAAATCTATCTAAGTTGAATATGCTACTTGCTAAAGAAGAATGGGATAGTAATACATTTATCATAACTCAAAATTATTATAGAATGCTTTCTATTCAGTTCCCTGACAAAAAGAATAATTTATATGATATTTTTATCGAGATAAGATATGAAGATGGTATTCCTGAAAGGGAAAATATCGACAAGCTTGAAGATCAAATCTCTGATTTTTTTGAAGCCCTTCAGATTAACGATCTTTCTAAGGAAAAGGAAAGTATTAAGAATGAAGCAAAGGATTTAGTAAGAGCTAGCTTTACAAGACTATTCCCTTATATCAGAATTAAGGAAATATGTATAGCAGTTACAGATATGGTATAAGTATATGAGATATTTAAGAAAGAGCGTAGCATTTGCTACGCTCTTTCTTTGAATAAATATATAAGTAAATATCTAGTTTTTTTATGATTATAGTTTAGTGAAATTTAGTATTTATATTATGATTTTATGCATTATCATAAAGAGATTGTATTTCAGGAATAGTAAATTCGTAGTCCTTGTTGCAGAAATCGCAGTGAAGATTAACGGGTTTACCATCATCAATCATGGATTTTAGTTCTTTTTTGCCGACGCTTATGAGGGCAGAAGTAACTCTTTCACGGCTGCAGTTGCAGAAGTATTGGGTTGGTATTCTATCTTCAATATCTATATCCACATCAAAAACTTCTTCTCCTAAAAGACTTCTCATCATGTCTTCTGGAGTCATTCCCTTAACAAAGAAATCTGTAACAGATTTAACCTTAGAAAGTCTATCTTCTAATAAAGAAATAGTTTCTTCAGAAGCAAATGGAAGAAGCTGGATTATGAATCCACCTGCATGCTTTACGCTGACGTCTCTACCAACAAGAACCCCTAGTCCTACTGAGGTTGGAATCTGATCGCTTTCTGCAAAATAATAGGTAAGGTCATCACCTATTTCTCCTGATACAAGTGCAGTCTGACCAATATAAGGCTCTCCGATTCCATCATCTCTTATTACAGTCAGGGTTCCACGTCCTACAGCAGCGCCGACATTTAAGTGATCATCGCTTCTTGGTGGGAGAGTGGAATTGTCTACTGCTGGATTACCAATGATACCCTTAACATTTGACATGGCATCAGCTGTTACTGTCATGGTTCTGATAGGGCCATCTCCATTGATTCTGAGAGTGAATACTTCAGACTCCTCCTTGCACATAGCTCCCATCAGGGCGCCACCTGTAAGTAGACGGCCAAGAGCGGCGGTACAAACGGGGCTTGTATTATGTATAAACATGGCCTCGCTTACAAGGTCTCTAGTATAGCCAGCAACAAATCTGATTTCATTTCCTGCTGCCATTCCTCTGATTATATAATCATTCATGATATTTCTCCTGTAAATTATTTTTGAAATAAAATTATGTAAACTAATTGGCATTAGTATTAAAGACAAAAACTTTATGTAAACTAAAAAGGACTATAAATATTTCGCTCCGCAAAGTATAGCACAAAACCAGCAGAATTGGAAATAATAGTGGTAAAGAATTATCGGTGTTTTATATGTAAATTTGTGTGTAGATTTGTAAATGACTTTGAGTGAAACTTATATTGATACATTATTGTTTATTAGGATCCAATGAATTAGTTATGGCTTAATAGGAATAAGTTCAATAATATGTATCGCATAATGTTTTGTTTTAGTTTTTGGAGGTTTTTTGTGAGAAAGAAAAGTTTAATCAAAAGGTTTGTAGGTTTTATGGTTGCTGGCGCTATGCTTATGGCCTGTCTTACCGGGTGTGGTGGAGGTGGCTCTGTTCAGGATGGAACATCAGATAATCAGCAGACAGCAGAGACAAAAAATGAAGAGGCTTCTTCGGATAGTCAACAAAGGGAAGAAAAAAAAGAAGAATCTATGCAGGGTGATTCATCAGCAGGAGAGCAGGAAGGTAATAATTCAGAGGATTCGTCTCAAGTAGACGATACAGATAATGATAATGAGCCACAGAGTACGGATGATAGTGGACTTGCTGGACTTACATCTAAAGAATATGCAATTATCATGGGAAATGGTATAAATCTTGGAAATACTATGGAGGCCTGCGATAATTCCCGTCCAGGTGACTATATAAATAATGAGGTTTCATATTTTGAAACCCTGTGGGGCCAGCCTATTACAAGTCAGAAGATGCTGGATGATATGAAGGCGTCAGGTCTTGATACAGTTCGTATTCCTGTAGCATGGCACAATGCAATGGACTTTACAAATGGTGATTATACTATTAAATCAGAATATCTGGCACGAGTTAAGGAAATAGTAGACTATGCATATAATGCTGATCTTTATGTGGTTATTAATGATCATTGGGACAGTGGATGGTGGGGACTTTTTGGTTCTGCTGAGGAGACAAAACGCCAGGGTGCCATGGACCAGTATATTTCCATGTGGGAACAGATTTCTGAATATTTTAAGGATTATGATTATAGACTTGTTTTTGAAGGCGGAAATGAAGAAATAGGCGATAGACTTAATGATATAGATGCTACATTTAACAAGGAGGGAGCAGTTCTTTCTAAGGATGAATGTTATTCAAAGGCAAATGAAATTAATCAGACCTTCGTAGATACAGTAAGGAAATCAGGAGGAAATAATGCTGATAGATTTCTTTTGATTCCAGGTTATGGTACTGATATTACACAGACTCTTGATGCTAGGTGGCATATGCCAGAAGATACAGCTAGTGACAAGCTTTTCCTTTCAGTGCATTATTATACCCCTTGGAGCTATTGTGGAAGTTCGGGGGCAACAACCTGGGGAACAAAGAAAAACTATGAGGAAATGAATACGCTGCTTTCTAATCTCTATGATAAGTATGGTAAGGATTATGGTGTGATACTTGGAGAATGTGGAGTTCTTCCAACCTCAAGTGGAGAGGCAAAACCTAATACCATTCTTTGGTATAAAAATTTCTTTGCAAATTGTGATAAATATGGATTTGTTCCACTTCTTTGGAATACAGGTGATATTCTTAAGAAGGCTGATGGCTCATGGTATAATGAAGAGGTAAAGAATTTTCTAAGTGAAAAGGCTTATGTAAATGAGGCATCTTTAACAGAAGAAGAAATACTGGCTGCTGCAGAAAAGGTTATGGCTGAAGGACTTGAGGCCGCTCCTGAAACCTTCCAGACTGAGGATAAACTGGCAGGTGACGGTAAAGCAATTGCCTGGATTATGTGGGATTCTCAGGATTATAATATAGTTTATAGTGTTGGCGATACCTATGATCCTGATTCTGCTACAGCAGGTATAGTTCCTAATGATGTGGAGATTACTGGAGAGGGTACATATACAGTTGGACTTGATTTTACAGGTACAGATGCTGGTTCGTCAGTAAGTACTGCATTTTCTGCAATAGGAATATCCAATGGTGAAGAATTATTTCCTGGATATATTATTACAATTAAGCAGGTACTAATAAATGGTGAGGAGTATAAGCTGCATGGAAGAAATTATACTTCATCTGATGATGGACTTTGCACAAGAACTAATCTTTATAATGAATGGGTCAGCAAAGTACCTGATGATGCAAGAACAGCTGCAGGTGGTTTAAATGGATGCAAGCCTTCCATATTTGATCAAAGTGATCTGGGAAGTATTGAGACTCTGGAGATAACATTTGACTATACACCGGGTGAACTTGGAATATCCACTAATGATGCTAATTCCAAGAACTAATTGAATTATAAAACCTAATAATTATATAAGGGGGTAATATGGGTAACAAATATGATATGAAACCTTATCTGGACCATATAGATAAAGGAATTGCTGAGGGACCTTATAGAGCTGATTGGGACAGTCTTTCGAATTTTCGGGTTCCTGACTGGTTTCCAAGGGCAAAGTTTGGAATATTTATGCATTGGGGAATATATTCTGTTGCGGCAAGATTTAATGAATGGTATTCCAGAAATATGTATAAGTCCGATATGGAAGAATACAGTGATCATATAGAAAGACATGGGAAGCAGGATGTTTTCGGTTATAAGGATTTTATTCCTCAATTTAGGGCTGAAAAATTTGATGCTGACCAGTGGATTCAGATTTTCAAGGATGCTGGTGCAAAATATATAGTTCCTGTAGCAGAGCATCATGATGGGTTCCAAATGTATAAAAGTGAGATTAGTCACTGGAATTCATATGAAATGGGTCCTAAGAAGGATATTATAGGACAGCTTTCTGAGGCGGCCAAAAGGGCTGGAATAATTTTTGCGACATCTAACCATAGGGCAGAGCATTGGTGGTTCATGGGACATGGCAGAGACATAGAAAGTGATATTCATGATCCTATGGAAAGAGGGGATTTTTATTGGCCTGCCATGTCTGAACCTGATGTGCAGGATCTTTATAGTAAGCCTTATCCATCCCGGGAATATCTTGATGACTGGCTTATAAGAGTTGTGGAGATTATTGACAAGTATCAGCCTGCATTTCTTTACTTTGACTGGTGGGTTCAGCATGAGGCTTTTAAGGAAAATATGAAAAAGCTTGCTGCTTATTACTATAATCAGGGAGTGAAATGGGGGAAGCCTGTTGCCATATGTTATAAGCATGATGGTCTGGCTTTTGGCACTGGAATAGTTGAAATTGAAAGAGGTGCATTTGCAGATATAAAGGCCTTTCCTTGGCAGACAGATACAGCCATTGCTCATAATTCCTGGTGCTATACAGACAGTCTTGACTACAAGGATGCAAGAATGATAATTGAGCTTCTTATAGATGTTGTTAGTAAGAATGGTAATCTTTTATTAAATGTAGGTCCTAAGGCTGATGGAACCATTCCGGAAAAGGATCAGGAAATTCTGCAGAAAATCGGAAAATGGCTTAAGATTAATGGGGAAGCCATATATGATGCTAAGGTCTGGCGTAAATGTAAAGAAGGTCCAGCTCAGGATGTGGAAGGACAGTTCAGTGATGGTAAGCCTAAGAATTATGGTCCTAAGGATTTTAGATTCACGGCGGGCCATGGTGCGATTTATGTTCATTCACTTTCTTATCCAGAGGATGGAAATGTCTGCATAGAATCCCTTAAGCTTTCAAAGGATCAGAATATGCCAGAGTTCCATGGAATAATAGAAGAAGTTACCATACTCGGATTTGATGAAAAGATAGATTTTAATGTTACAGAAAAGGGACTTGAATTTAAGACAAATACAGTAAAGAGTGACATGCCTGTGGTTATTAAAATAAAGACCAAGTAGACCTTTAAGATTATTAAGTTTGATAATCAGTATTTGGCTTATTAATTGATAAGTATTATAATTAAGAAGATTTGTTTCATTATTGTAAATATATAAACTATAATATGCTTATAAAATACATGAGCTATATCGCATTTATAAAATACATGAGCTATATTGCATTTATAAAATACATGAGCTATATCGCATTTATAAATAATTATATGAGCCATATTACATTTATAAGTGATTAATAAACTACATTATGTCTAAAATATCTACATAGGCATATTTTGATTATCATTAAAATATTATCTGGAAAAGTATTATGGGGTAGGTCGTGGGTAAACTTCGCGAGATAAATAGAAATCTTAAAATGAAGCAGCGGATGGTCCTGGTATATATGCTGGGGTGCTTTCTGCCGCTTCTTTTAGTGTACATTTTCATGTTTAATCGTATAAGTAATTCCTTGTGGGAAACCCAGATGACTGATCAGACTGTAAGACTTGAGACGCAGGTTGGTGTGGTTGAGGATGCTATGGAGGATGCAACCGCATTATCTGTAAGATTTTATATAGATAGTGAAAGTGGTAAGCTTTGTTTGAAACGATATTCTGATGAGGAAGCCCTTAAGTGTGATTATAATGAATTTGATGAACTATATGATTATCTTAGAATGTACTATCCCGTTATAAATAGTGTCAGTGTATATCTGGATGAAAGAATGGTGGCAACTGATTATAATCCTAATGGAATTAAAATTGATAACAGGCATTATAAATTGATTACACCTACTATTATGGAGAAGGATTGGTACCAAGATGCATCTGGTGCTTATAATATACCAAGATGGTCTTATAGAACGGACGTACAGCTTAATCAGAAAAGTCTTAGAATGGCTCGCGTTATATATGATGAGGCAGGTAATAGGGTGGGGCTTATAAGTATAGTTTTAAATCCTGAAGTGTGTAATGCTTATATAGATGCTCAGGAATCCAAAGCCTTGATGCTATATAAAAATACCCTTATATATTCGAACTTTAAGCTGAGTCAGGATGAGGTGGATTATATTCTTTCTAACACAGGGGAGGATGATTATACAGGGAATCTTAACTATAATACTGAGGTTTATCTTACTTCAAAGGTAAATGTAAAAAGCCGTTATACTTCTGATTATTATAGTATTATTGTTATGACGCAGGATGATGCACTTAGAGCGGCTACGCGAAATGATGCTGTTAATCTTATGCTTCCTTTTATTGGAGCAATGATAATATTGGCATTTGCCATTATCATATTCAATGGCTGGTATTCGCAAAGGATTACATCTCTTACAAATGCTATGAGACATATAACTGAGAAGGATTATAAGAACGCTGATACAGAGATAGGTGAAGCAAGGGATGAGATATGGGAGCTGTATACTGACCTTAATAAGATGGTAGAGGATATGAGAAGTCTGGATGAGCAGGCTGCCAATGACAGAGTTCTTAAGGAACAGCTTTATTCCAGACAGAAGGATGTGGAGTTCCAGATGCTGGCTGCACAGATTAATCCACATTTTCTTTATAATACTCTTGAAAATATCCGTATGCTGGCTTCAATTAATAAGCAGCATGATATAGAGGAGATTGCGGTAGACCTTACACAGTTGCTCAGGAGCAGTCTGGAGGCAGGAAGTGAACCAAGATCTCTGGCCTGGGAGCTTGATAAGGTTGAGAGGTATATCAGAATACAGGATTATCGTTTTGGTGACCGTATTCATTCAACTATTGAATATGATAAGGAAGAAGCGGAAAAATATATGGTGCTTCCACTTATAATTCAACCTATTGTGGAAAATGCTTATGTTCACGGTATGGAATCTCAGGAAAGCGGAAATATAATTGTTAGTGTTCAGGTTAAAGAGGAAATCGATAGTCTTATTATCCGTATAGAAGATGATGGTGCTGGTATGACCCAGGAGGAACTTGATAAGCTAAAACATAGTATGGAAAACATTGAGGCTTCCGACGGCAGACATATTGGAGTTGGAAATGTAAATCAAAGAATAAGACTTAGGTTTGGAGAACAATATGGAGTTTCTATACAGAGTAAGAAGAATGAAGGAACTAAGATAGAAATTTCAATGCCAAGAATTGAACGTAATAAATAGATATTTCTATGCCGCTTATCAATGATAATGATTAAAAAAGACAAGTATTATCATAGGCGGAATATGATAGTGATAAGATAGAAAAATATAATATATTAGCTGTAATAAGCACTCTGGGGATGTTTTGACCTAAGGGTGCTTTTTTATTTAATGAAGGGGATGGGGTGATACCGTACAAGTCTGAAAAAATGGCATACAAGTGTGACTGAAGGGAATCATAAAAAAATAATACAAACAACCATAATTATTCTATCAAATAAACTGTGAAAATTAGTGAAAATACTGTTGAAATTTCACAAGAAACTAGCCAAAAATTAGTGTATTTTTATGCAAATCTTTATGGTTTTAATTAATTTGTCTAGCGCATACACTATCTATAGTCGCTGGTCGGCGAGTTCGCCGATCTTGTAAAAATTTTTCATATTATAAGGAGAGGATGACATGAAAAAAGTATGGAAAAAGCTTCTTTCTATGGCGGTAGTTTCTGCATTGGCTCTTGGCCTTGTTCCCCCAACAATCGCACGAGCTGAGGCTGAGGATTGGACCGGAGAAGCTGAAGTATACATTGGTTTCGGTGGTGACAAAGCCGAGGAAAATGACTGGGGCTTCCAGTATAACAGCCCTGAAAATGAGGGTAACAGTGGCGACATAGTTGCAACAACAGCAACTGCTAAGGTGGGAGATACTGTTACAGTATCACTTGAGTTCCCTTCAGAAGTTGTAAATACCTGGTGGGTAGCACCTGTAATTGTGGCTTCTGGAATTGGTGAGATGGATGCAACAGTAACATGTAAGATTGATGACCAGGATGTAACTATTAACAGTGAAGCTGGTGATCTATGGTGGTATGAAGCGACTGGTGATTATGATGAAACACAGTCAGTAAGACTTGCAGGTGGATGGAATGAATGGGGTACTCAGTACATTGATGAGCCTTCTGGCTTTAAGAAAATAGAGTACACAATAACAATTAACGGAGCTAAGGCTGCTGCAGCTAATGCAGGACCTGCTTCTGATTTTGAAGGCGAAGCTGATCTTTATATAGGTTTCGGTGGTGACAAGGCTGAAGAGAATGACTGGGGATTCCAGTATAACAGCCCTGAGAATGAAGGAAATACAGCTGATATCACAGCTACTAACGGGAAATTAAAGGTTGGTGATACGGCTACAGTAACACTTGAATTTGCTTCAGAAGTTGTAAATACCTGGTGGGTAGCACCTGTACTTGTGGCTGAAGGTGTATCTGAGCTGGATGCAACAGTAACATGTAAGATTGATGATCAGGAAGTTGAAATCGATCCTTCAGCAGGTGATGCATGGTGGTATGAAGCGACTGGTGATTATGATGAAACACAGGCAGTAAGACTTGCAGGTGGATGGAATGAATGGGGCACACAGTATATGGCTGAGCCTTCAGGTTTCAAGAAGATAGAGTATACAGTAACACTTAACTCAATGAAGGTTGGAGCAGCTACAGCAACAGACGCAGATGCAGAAGCAACTGATGAACCTGCGGCAGCACCTGCTGGAGAAGTAGATAAGAACGGAACATACAATGCTTATATAGGAATTCAGACACCTAAGTTTTCATTCAGAAATGCATGGTATGACGCTTATGGTAAGGATGATGCAGAGAACCCTGGATTCTTCGATAGAATTACTGGATGGGATGCAAACAACGAAGCTGTTGAACTTCCTGGAACAATCACTGATACAGTTATAGCAGGAAATGGTACTTATGAAGTTTCTATCACTGGTATGGAATTCCCAGAAGATGAGTTCAAGGATCAGGAATATATGAATCTTATTTTCCTTGATACAGATATTCCTAATACTGGAGATATTACAATTTCTGATATGAGCCTGAGTGTAAATGGAAGCTCAGTTTCAATCACACCTGTAATAAGCCCTGATTCACCTGATTATCTGGTAATGCTTATTCAGAATATCTGGAATGAAGAAGTTGCAACAATCGGTTACTATCCAGTTCCTGTAACAGACATGAAGATTACATTTACAGTTTCAGGTTTTGATTATGATAATGAAACAGCTGTTACAGAAGCAGCAACAGAGGCGGAAGGAGCAACAGAAGCAGAAGCTGCAACAGAAGCAGAAGTAACAGAAGCTGCTGAGGGTGGACTTGGAACAGGTGCAATCGTAGGTATCGTAGCTGCTATACTTGCAGTAGCAGGTATCGGAGCAGGTGTCGTAGTTAGTAAGAAGAAAAAAGATAAGTAATATTAAAGATTAATAATAAAACAAATAAAGATTTAAAAGCCCAAAAATAATTAATAAAGGCGATTTAAAATTTCTAAGACTTTTTAATACGTCTTAGAGTTAAACCTTATCTCATACTGGAAAGGAAGCCGTCTCAAGATGAGATAGCTTCCTTTCTAAATAAAATGGGATAAAATATAGATATTAAAAAGACTGGATTATAGACTAGATAAAAGAATTAAAGTAACAAACGTATCTATTAGGAAGGAGAACGGTAAAATGAGTGATGCTCAGAATGTAGCCGTGGAGAAAGCTCCGAAACTGAATATACCTGAAAAAAATAAAGTAAGTAATGAAAAAGAAGAGGGCTGGTTATTCTTTGGGACCCAGCGAGTTATTGCTCTAATAATGTTTTTCTTCATGTTTCTTCCTGGCATGAATCCTGCAAGAGTATGTGGACTGATAAGTAAAAATTTGTCACTCTTTACATCCGCGGTTTCTTATTCAAGCCTTATATCAGGCGTGGGACGAGGATTCAGATCAGGATGGATTGATGAAAGCGTGTTTATAATTCTTTTCGTTTCATCAATATTTACAGTACTTGGAATCGTTGCAATAGCAGCAGGTGCCTGCATATCACTTGGAAATATAAAGTGTAAAAGTCTTTCATTTATATTTTCATTTGCAGGAACATTTTCATTAGTGGGAGGACTTGTTGGAATCTATATATCATATTCGCTTATGGGTGGTGCGGCTAGAGTAGAGAAGGTTAATCCAGAATTTCCAAATGGACTTATAGTATTTTTTGTTCTTGGTGGAATCGTACTTATAGCTACCATTGCTGCATTTATTATAGTACCTAAGGTAAGCCTTAAGAGAATAAAGAAAGTTCAGAAGACTGAATCTGATGAAACAGGTGAGGCAGAAGTAAATAAAGAGGAAAGTGAAATACTTCCATATGAAATGGAATCAAAGTATAAGCTTTTTCTTATGTTCCTGCCATTTGCACTTCTTGCATTTGTATTTTGTTATCTTCCACTATGGGGTTGGAGATATGGATTCTTTGATTATAAGGCTGGCGATGAGCTGACTATGGACAACTTTGTAGGCTTTAAGTGGTTTACCTATCTTTTTCAGAATGCAGCTACAAAGCGTGATATAGTCAGAGTTCTCAGAAATACACTTGCCATGAGTGGTCTTGGAATAGCAACAAGCTGGATACCACTTGCATTTGCTGTATTTCTTTCGGAGATAAATAGTAAGAAATTTAAGAGGGTTGTACAGACCTTTACAACAATCCCCAACTTCATAAGCTGGATTCTTGTATATACAGTAGCCCTTGCAATCTTTTCAACAGATGGATTTCTTAACACACTGCTTACAAATCTTGGAACACCATCCAATACAAATTACCTTATGAGTAGTGAGCATTCATGGCTTAAGATGCTTGCTTGGGGAATATGGAAGGGTGTTGGTTGGTCAGCAATTATATATATAGCTGGTATATCCGGTATAGATAAACAGCTTTATGAAGCAGCAACTGTTGATGGTGCTGGAAGATTTCAGCGTATATGGCATGTAACCATACCGGGACTTATCCCAACATATATGGTTATGCTTCTTATGTCTGTTGCAGGTATGCTTAGTAATGGACTGGATCAGTACCTGGTATTTTCTAATTCGAATAACGCAGATGCCATGGAAGTACTTGATCTTTATGTATATAACCTTGGTTTTGCCGGAGGTAGTATTCCTCTTTCGACCGTTATAGGTATGGCAAAATCTATAGTCAGTGTAGCTCTTCTCTTTATGGCTAACTCAGTATCAAAGCTGGTTCGTCATGAAAGTATAGTCTAGGAGGTGAATTAAGTTATGGCCAAGAAAAATGTAATAATAGCTGAAACACCTTCTGGTGAAAAGATTGAGATAACTACAAAGAATAATAAACATAAATATTCGGTAGGGAATATAATATTTTATATTATTGATTATGCCTTCTTTTCAATATTTACAATTGCTTGTTTGTTCCCATTTTATTATCTCTTTATTAATACCATTTCCGATGCTGATCTGGTTACAAAGGGAATGATAAATTTTGTACCCAAGGGAATAAATATTAATAACTATTTGTCGCTGACAAATGTTAATGACCTGGGAACTTCGCTTATAGTATCTATAGCAAGAACCATACTAGGTACAGCTCTCATGGTTGCTGCATCAGCCTTCGTTGGATATCTTATGACTAAGGACGAAATGTGGCATCGTAAGTTCTGGTATAGGTTCCTGGTTATAACAATGTACTTTAATGCTGGACTTATTCCCTGGTACTTAAATATGTCAATGCTTGGACTGACAAACAGATTTGCAGCTTATATCATTCCGGGTATTGTGGCACCATATAATATCATCCTGGTAAAGACCTATATAGAGTCTATACCTAAGGAACTGGAGGAAAGTGCATTTATAGATGGTGCATCTTATATGACAGTGTTCAGAAAAATTGTATGGCCTCTGTCAAAACCAATACTTGCAACAATCGCAATATTCGGTGCAGTAGGAAACTGGAATTCCTTCCAAGATTCACTTATCCTTATGCCAAATGCACCTGACCTTTATACACTTCAGCATAGACTTTATATCTATCTCAACAGTACATCAAATATAGGTCAGATGATGAACTCAGCAGGTGGTGGCGGACTTGCACTTGATTATGCTAACAATGGAATGATTATAAAGTATACTATTTCCATGGTATCTATAATTCCTATACTGCTTGTTTATCCATTTATGCAGAGATATTTTGAAGAAGGTATCATGCTTGGAGCAGTTAAGGGTTAATGTGTTTTATATATCTTTTATAAAGCTTATAGGAGGAGAGGAAATGTTTAAGAATCTCAAAAAATCAAAGCTTAGAAAAGCTTTTAAGAAGGCTGCTGCAATAGCACTTACATCTGCAGTAGCGCTTGGCTGTCTTTCAGGCTGTGGAAGCGGCGGAAGTGGAAAGAAGGGTGAACCTATAACACTTACAGTATTTAGTCAGAGAGCAAATTATTCTGGAGAACAGATTGGATGGTCAGCAGACATACTTCTTGATAAGTTTAATGTAAAGCTCAACATAGTACCTAACAGCGATGGAGTTATGGATACAAGACTTGAGTCAGGTAATCTTGGAGATATCATAGTATTTGGTTCAGAACAGGATTATATGAAGGCTGTTGGTGCTGGAGCACTTTTTGACTGGGAAGAGGATCAGATTCTTGATGAGTATGGTGCTTATATAAAGGAAAATATGTCACATGCTCTTGAAAAGAATCGTAGCATGTCTAATGATGGAAAGATTTACGGACTTGGCTATGAAGTAGCAACTAATAGTGAGGATATACAGAGTTTCCTTTATACATGGGATCTTAGATGGGATCTTTATAAGGAACTTGGCTATCCTGAGGTAAATAACCTTGATGATTATGTAAATATGCTTAAGGATATGAAGGAGCTTTGTCCTACAGATGAATCAGGAAAGCCAACCTATGCAGTTTCACTTTGGCCGGACTGGGATGGAAACATGGTTATGTATGTTAAGTCTATGGCTACTGCTTATTATGGATATGATGAATTTGGTATAGGACTTTATAATCCAACAGATGGTCATTTTTATGGAGCACTTGGTAATCCTAATGATGAAGCAGAGCAGTCACCTTATCTGGAAATGCTTAACTTCTTCCATACACTTTATGCAAATGATCTTCTTGATCCTGATTCAATGACTAATACATATGATACAGCTACAGAGAAGACAAGGAAGGGTGGTACATTTTTCTCAATCTTCAATTACTCTGGTTATATGATTTATAACACAGATGATCATATTGGACAGAACAAGATGATGAAGTCAATGAAACCAAATGATGCATCGCCAATTGTTTATGGCCTTAATGTTCTTGGTGGAAATAACTACTGGGCTATCGGTGCAAATACTGAGTATCCTGATCTTTGTATGGAAATCATCAATTATCTTTGTACACCAGATGGTCGTATGACTATGGAATATGGTCCACAGGGACTTACATGGGATTATGATGAGGATGGAAATACATACTTCACAGAGTATGGTAAGAAAGTAAACAATGATAAGAATACACCTATGGAAGGTGATTATTCAGGTCAGACTTACCATGATGGTGAGATTCAGATAAATTGTACAACTTGGACAATTGATGCAACTAATCCTGATTCAAATGGTGAGACCTATAATGATGAGCAATGGAAGTCTAATCAGTCTGAGCCGGTTTGTGATATAGATGCTGACTGGAGAGAGAAGACTGGTGCCACATCAATCAATGAATACATGGCAGCTGGAAATTATGTAGTATCCCCTGGTTCTGCATTTGTACTTGCAGAGCAGGATGATGAGCTTAAGACAACCTGGGCTCAGGTTACAAAGTGTCTTGTTGATAATTCGTGGAAGGCTATATATGCAGAGTCTGATGAAGAATATGAAAAGATAGTTGCTGATATGATCAAGCAGTGTAATGACTATGGCTATGAAGAGTGCTGGAACTGGTCAAATGAACAGGCAGCAATCAGAAAGGCTGCAGAGGAAGCTGTTGGTGATTAATTAAATAATTTGTATATAGTAAAAGGTGTGGGGGTTTCTTCACACCTTTTATTGCTTATAAAGAATATGCTTTTGTTTTTATGTTAGGGCGAAATTACAATAATACATGTATTAATTAACAGTTGCTTTAAATATACATTTAATAATAAAATATAAATAAGCATGACCTTTTTTAATACTTTTATATGCTTATTCATTGGATGATAATTTGTGATGAGTATTTATATTTTTTTTAAAAGGCATAAGGAAGGGTAATAGGGATAAAACGTGAAAAAATTTTTTGATATAGATAGTCCTATATATAAGCTGATGACAACAATAATGAATTTTGCTGTGCTTAATATATGCTGGCTGCTTGGAAGTCTGCTCATAATAACAATTGGACCTGCAAGTGTTGCTGCCTGTGATGTGGGACTTAAAATGGTGGATAATGAAGAGGGCTATATTTTCAGACAGTTTTGGAAGGCTTTTAAGTCTAACCTTAAGCAGGGAATACCTTTAGGGATTATTACATTTGCAGCCTTCTATGCAGTATATCTGGATTTTCAGATTGTAAATGCATTAGAAAATCCTTCTATATTCCTTATTATGGGTGGGATTTTATCTGGTGCAATTTTTGTAACAGGACTTATATATGCATACCCGCTGACTGCAAGATATGAGAATACATTGCCTAAAATAATTAAAAATTCATTTCGTATATCAACTAAGTATTTTATCAGGACTCTGCTTCTTATAATTTGCCTTGTTGTTGAAATACTTGCTTTTATGTGGAATGAAACAATGATCTTTATTGCCGTGATTATAGGACCGGCAAGTATAGTGCTTACTATATGTGCTTTTGCAAAACCAATATTTAAAAAGCTGGAAAAAGCTGAAAAATCAGGAGAGTAAATATTTAGAAAGGTGGTTTTTATGAATAAGAAAATATGGACTCTGTCGGAAGAAAGAAATGTAACCTTAACGGGATATTTTTATGAGGATAATGATGAATATCAGAAGGGGATAAAAAGACCTTTGATAATTGTTTGTCCAGGAGGTGGATATACATTTCTTTCAGAACGTGAGGCTGATCCTATAGCCTTAAGGTATGTTTCAGCTGGGTTTAATGCAGCTGTTTTAAGATATGGAATAGTGGATTATGCTGTGGCTCCAGGTCCGCTTAATGATGTGGCCGGGGCGATTAAGCTTATGAGAGAGCTTTCGGATAGTTTATTCATTGACAAAGACTCTATATTTATCTGCGGTTTCTCGGCTGGTGGACATGTGGCAGGACAGATTGGAGTCTTTTGGAATAATGAAGAACTTCTTCCTGAATATAAAGATAATTTTGAAATGATAAAACCAAATGGTCTTATACTTGGATATCCTGTTCTGGATTTAAAGGCATCTACAAAGGCCCTGGACTTTGGAGCGGGTCTTGACAGGGATATAAATAAATTGGAATTTGGTACCCTTCATCCTGATATTCCTAAGGAGAGAATATTTGTGAGAAATGAAGAAAAGGGTAAGTACCTTGTTGATTTTGAACTTGCTATGAATGCTTTTATATTTGGTGGTGACTATACAAGTAAAGAGGAGGATAAGTATTGTCTTCAGAACTTTGTTTCTTCTGATACACCTCCAACATTTTTATGGCACTGTGCAGGGGATAATCTGATTTATCCTTCTAATTCCCTAGATTTTGCCTCAGCACTTGCTAAAGCAGGAGTGGATTATGAGCTTCATATTTATAACGGTGGAGGTCATGGAATAGCTACAGCTGATTATAAAACTACAAATGATCCAAATCAGTATTATGAAGCAGCAGAGGGCTGGCTGGATCTTTCTATTGCCTGGATTAACCGTGTGTGTGGCTACAAGGATAAAATAATTGATAAATATGTAAAACAGTAAGATAATGGTTTTGATTTATGTAAATTCATACCACTTGCTCTGATAAATTATGTTAACTGATTGCCTAAACGATATGAATTATGTAAACAAATCTTAAGAGGCGTAAATGAAAATACTGTACTAGATTAAAAGAAATGAAATATATAGGATATATTAGTTTAAAAGAAAATGGGGATGATATAAATGTATAAAGTTCTGATCGCAGATGATGAAAAAATAATCAGAATGGGTCTTCGAGGGATACTTGATTGGGAGGCTTATGGTTTTGAAATAGCAGGAGAAGCAGCAACGGGCAGAGAAGTTCTGACTAAAATGCTGGAGATTAAACCTGATCTTGTCCTGATAGATATTCGCATGCCTGGTATAACTGGCCTCGAGGCACTAGGCATGGCAAGAAATGGAGGATTTAATGGAAAGGTTATAGTGCTTTCTGGCTATTCAGATTTTCAGTATGCACAGGAAGCTATTGATGTGAATGTAGTTTCATATCTTACAAAACCAGTTGACCTTCCAAAGCTTGAAAAAACCTTGATTGAGATTAAAATTCAGCTGGATCAGGAGAATACTGATAACAGAACCAGGGATTTATATTTTAAACATGCAAGAGAAAAACTTCTGAAGGATATAATGACTGGTGATATAGATATTGATGATCTGGAAGAAAAAAGAAATGAGCTTGGTTTTGAATATGGGCCATATAGGGTAGTAATGGCAGAAAAGTACAGTCTTAAGCAGGAGGATCCAGAGTATAGTTTTTCTGAAATTCTAAGGCTATCAGAATCCAGGCTTAGGCGGGAGAAAAAGGGCAAAATAGAAAAGAGTGATACATCCTTTGAAGAAATAATTGATGATGATGGATATGTAACTATTCTTATTAAGGGTAAGGATGCTGAAGATAAGCTTCAGGAAGCTCTTGTAAAGTTTGATATGGAGATGCCTCCTGAGAAGAATTCCCCATTAGATAGTATATTCCTTGCTATGGGTCCAAAGGTTGAGGAGGCTGTTAGTATTCCTGATTCCTATGAGGTTGCAAGTTACTATATGAAGAATCGTTTCTTCTGTGATAAGGGCCAGCATTATGTGTCTCCTGAACATCCACCTTATGGCGTGGAAATCCGGTATGGGGAAATTATGGATGATGAGAATTATATGGTTGATGACAGTATGTCTGCTGATACAGTCAGAGAAAAGCTTTTGGAACCTTATTCTAATCTCCTTATTGAATCCATACAGGTTTTTAACAGACATAAGCTGGCAGAGGGACTTAGAAATCTTCAGGAACAGCTTTATCTTACCAATCTTACAGTGGAACAGATAAAGGATCTTTTACTTGATATTTATTTAAAGGTGAAGGAAAAGGTTATGGTTCTTTATAATAAGGCAGAGATACCATTCAAGGCTGATTCGGAAACCGTAGCCTATATTAGAAATGCTTATTATCTATATGAAATAATTACATTTATTTCAGAACAGGCAGATATGATCATAACTGCTATTGGTGGATCATCAAGGGATAGCATATTGGATGATGTAGTATTTTATATAGAGCATAATTATGCATTTAATATAACTCTTGAGAATCTTGCCCCACTTTTTGGCTATAACAGTTCTTATTTAGGTAAGATATTTAGCAAGAGAATGGGAGTTAATTTTAATACATATCTTGATCAGATCAGAATAGAACATTCTAAGGAGCTTCTTCTTTCTGGTAAGGCTCAAGTTTATAAGGTGGCAGAGATGGTGGGATATAAAAATGTGGATTATTTCCATATAAAGTTTAAAAAATATGTAGGAATAAGTCCTGCTGAATATAGAAAAAGAGGAAAGTAATAAAAAGAGATATATGAATCCAATATCCCAAACATAAAAAATCATGAATAAGGAATAATAAAATGTTTTGTAATATATGACCAGGGGGAAAGATGATGTCGGATTTAACTAGACTGGAAGAAGAATTAATTCAGAATAGAAAAATGCTTGAAGTTGTTAATTCTAAACTTATCAGTTTGGAGAAACAGATTGCTGATATAAAAAATAATCAAAATATACAGGGGCAAGTTCAAAATCAGATGAATAATCTGGACAATGATCCATTGATTACTATGGGACAAAGTGAGAATCCAGGGGATATACCAAAGTATGAAGGTGGAGCCTTGTCTGGAGTTCAAAATGGAAATGGTCCTGTAACAAGTTCTCAAAATGGAAACGGTTCTGTAACTAGTTCTCAGCTATATTCACCATATCGTTCGGTTTCAAGTGGAAATAATGAAAAAACCATTCCGGATTATAGGCAGGCTCATACAAATAATAATCAGGCATATGTAAATAATAATCAGGCGTATGCATACAATCAGCAGGCCCCGGTATATAAACATATGGAAAAAGAAAGAAAACCTGCAAATATGGAAAGTATTCTTGGTAAGAATATAATGGGTATTGCGGCTTCTGTTCTTATTTTTATAAGCTTCATACTTTTTGCTGTTCTCTTAATACCAATTCTTACAGATGGAATAAAGGTTGCTTTGATGTTGACAGTCAGTTTTGGTATAGCTGGTTTTGGGCTTTTTATGTGGCTTAAGAAAAATAAGGAGAATTCATTTTTCCTTTCACTTCTGGCTTGTGGAGTGGGAGCAATATATATTTCTTTATTTATGTGTAATGCCTATTTTCACATTATAAATGATATTGTTCTTTATATTTTGATACTTCTATGGGCAGTGGGAGTCTTTTGGCTTTCAAAATATAAATTGAGATTATTTGAAATAATCGGAGATGCAGGAATACTTGTTTCGATATTTTTTGGAGCTATATCATGCAGTAGTAGTGGTGATACAAACATGATCATGGTTCTTACTGTTTATTCAATAGTCGGAATTGCAGTATTTATGGTTCCAAGAATCCAAGATAATACATCCCTTATACTTCATGGTATATTCAGTTTAGTTGGGATGTTTATATTAAATATAGTTGATAATGATATTCTTAAGGACTTTATTAATGATTCATATCAGGTGGATATACAATTATATATTTCACTTATTCTTATAGGTTTATTCAGTCTGGGAATAATACTTTTGTTTATGTGGAAGCTTAGCAATGAAAATGCAAATCCACTGGTCATTATATCGGCTATATACAGTTTTATTTTTACGTCTGTTATAGAAGCCTTAATAGAGGCACCATTAGCTGAGGCTCTTGTACTTATAATTTTGATTGCGGCTATTTATGTATTCCTGGAATATTGTATGAAAAAGCTATATGTGAATAGGCTGGATATATCAAAATGTAGAGTTGCCTTTTTGATTTGGCAGATTCTTTTGCTTTATGATATGTGCTTTTATATTTTTTCTGCAGAGGATATACGTAGATGGGTAGGTCTTGCAATCCTTGCAATTCCTCTCCTCCTATATGGATATATATGTAGTGATAAGTATTCTAAGATACTTGGTCTTATAATGACTGGTGTTTTAACCTTAACTGGAAGCTTTATATTATTTTCTGAGACCTTTATGAATATGTATTCATATATGCTGCTTACCATGGCTTGTTTTATTATAATTTTTGTATCCATGTATATAAAGAAAAATGAATATAACGGAATTATTAAACTGATTGCTTACTTACTTTTAATAGTTAATCTTTTGATAGATTTTGTTTTATTGAGCGAGGAGTATTACTGGGATAATGAGTCATTATTTGTGGTTGTAATCTGGATTCTGGGTATTATCAACATGCTTGGACTTACGACTCCATTTTCAAAGGATTGGATTACCTTGGAGGATGATAGTAAGTATAAGGTAGTTAATTATGCGATAAATGGTATTCTTATGTTCTTATCCCTTATATGGATGCTTAATATTGAGGATGGAATATTACATTTTCTTATGGTTATGGGGGCTATAGGACTCTTCAGTATCAATTCATATTGGATATTGAAGGAAAAAAGACCTGGTCTTTCTATATATATGGGAATCAAATTTACAATACTTACTCTGGTAATACTTGCTTCTTATGATGCGGCAAATTATGTTCTAAGTATTGCAGCCTTTGTTCTGGCTATTGTATTTATACTTATGGGATTTATGATCGATATAAAAAATCTCAGGATTTATGGTCTGGTAGTATCGATGATATGTGTTGTGAAGCTTGTGATGATAGATATTACCTACGATAATACACTTGGACATGCAATCAGCTTTTTTATCAGTGGTATCTTATGCTTTGCTATAAGTGCTGTTTATAATATTGCGGAGAAAAAGATGAATAGGGGCTAGCATAATTAATAGCAAACAAATATTAAAAATATCTATATATAGTGTTACGACATTATGTAAAGTAGAATATCTTGTTGAATTTAATAATTATCGAAAATCAACAAAGAATCCTCTTGGACTTTGTACATATTTACCAATAAATGTGGTGAATATGACGAAAATGTGAACATCCCATGTATTAGACTTGAATAAAAAATATCCTTGTGTTAAATTTTGTTTAACCATGATGTGTTAATAGGGGATGAGTGCGCCCTAATGTAAAAAAAGTTGTACTTATGCGCTGATAGAAAACGGCGAAAATGTTATAAAAAAAATGTAAAAACCGGTGAGAGGGTTTTGAGAAGGGAGACATTTTTATGACACTTAAGAAGGGTTTGAAGAAAGCGATTTCCATTGCACTGGCTGCAGCTATGGCGGTTGGCCTGGCTGTTACAGGGGGTGGAAAGGATTCACCAGGATCAGTGGTTTATGCGGCGGAAAATGTAGATGTGCCTGATATTATGGATTCATCAAGCCAGGTCAATTATTCGACTATCTTGGGTCGAGGGGTTGATTTTGGTATTATTGCTGACGAATTTTATCAGTGTAACCATATGCAGTCAACCTTTGCTGTAAAAACATACAAAAATAATGGACAGAACAATGATATTAATCTGATAGCGTCAGATACAACTGCTCAGGTTTTAGTAGGGGGAGTAGATTTAACTGGAGGAGCTTCTTCTGGTAAAACTATTCAGATTGGTTCTGTTTCGGGTTCTGTTTTAAATATCGAATGTACTCCGGGCTTAACAGAATATTTTGATATTTCAAATCAAGATGTTAATAATAAGGCCTATATAAATGAGAATCCTGCAACTTCGGAGAATGTTCAGAAGATTATGGATAATGCATATGAGACTTCGGGAGTTATTGCTAATAAAGCAAACGATTCTTCGTATGCAATAAATTATAAGGATTATTCTGAGCTTAATGGAAGTACCAGGGTTTTTGATTTTACCGATCCCGCCTTTGATAATAAGGTTATATATATAAATGTAGATAATGACCTCTTAAAATTAATTGGTCAGAAAGATGGAATAAATATAAAAAAGAATTCCTCATCAATTATAATCTTTAATATTGATGATTCTGCTGGTACAAATGATGATGGTAGTGTAGCACTTAATGGATATACGGTAAAAGTAGACGGAAATGACGTAAGTAGTACAGATTATGCAGGCAGTGCAGGAGATTCTAAAACTGGATTGTGTGATTCTGAAATGTGTCAGAAAATCATATGGAATGTCAGAACTACTTCAGATGTATCATTACAGAATACATCAGGTTTATTTATCATACCTAATAGTCCTTCTGTTGATGTGGCAAATACGTCTGCTGGATGGATAGTAGCAAATGAACTCACCAATACAAATGGTGAGTGGCATTATATCTATCAAGGTGGAAATCAGGATTTCCTTAAAGATGGTGTTGGAGAAATACATTTTGCTGCACGAAAGGCTTTTACTCATGCATGGGACGGAGAGGCAACTGTTGAGGATACTACTATTTATGCAGAAAAAGACACTTATTCTTTTAAATGGTTTGAAAATAATGAAAACTTTAGTAAAGAAGATGAAACCGATTCAGATAAATATAAGATAATAACTAATACAGCTACGGATAAGCTTCAATTTCCAACGCTTTCTTTCTATACAGATAGAGATAAGGCTTCGGAAGCTAATGATTTAAATCATTATATAGAAAATGAAGAGGTTTTCTATTATACCGTTCGAGAAATGGATGCGGGTAAAACAAATTCTGATGGTATCTATATTTCAAATGGAAAAATAGATATAAAACTTACTGTTAAGAATAATAAGGGTCACCTTGAATACTATGTAGATACGACTACATATCTTGATGATGGAACGGTATATAAGGAAAATAATAACATAAGAATGTCTGGTATAGAATTCTCCATGGGACCATTTTTCAATCTGTCCACAACTTCTCTGGTATTAAAGAAAAGTGTTACAGGAGATTGTGAAACTGCGAAGACTGCAACATTTGAATGCTATGTTAGGGATGCAAATGGAAATTATTATGACGCTGATGGTAAGAATAAAGGTAATACAAAAACTGCCATAAGTATAAATGCTGGAGGAAAAGTTGAAATCAAAAATCTTCCTGCAGGAAAATATACTGTCTCGGAGAACTTGAATTCTGCAATGCAGGCGGGTTATACTCTTGTTGCTCCTGAAACAAAAGAGGTGTCAGTTGGTTCTAATGCTACACCAGTAGCTAAATTGGTTAATGATTATACACAGACATCCTTGAAAGTTAGCAAGGAAGTAAAGGGACTTGTTGATGAGAATGATATTCCTTCAGGCGCAAGTGATTGGGAATATAAGTTTTATGTAGAGTCCAAGGATTATACTAATCCTCAAATGTATATTGGAGAAAATGGTGAACTTACTAGTGAAAAATATCTTTTCACAGTTAAAGTTGGAAATGATTTCGCTATTACTCCTCTGGTTGGTGGTGAGTATGAGGTAGTAGAGGATACTAGTGCACTTAGTATTCCTGAACATTATGTTTTTTCTAAATCATATGATAAGGAAACAGTAACATTAGATGCTGATAATAAGAACGATAGTATTAAAATAGTTAATACTTTTAGAAAAACAAATGATCTTTCAATTATTATTGATAAGGAAATAGAAGGCGTTGATTATAGTGATGAGGAATATGAATTTTATTTATCATATACGGATGGCTTGGGAAGAACAGTATATGTTGATCAAGATGGAAACCAACAGCTTTCTGGAAATGAATTTTTTGCTACTCCAGTAACCAAAGAAAATGCGTCCACTATTAAAGTTAAAGCAGGACAACCATTAAAACTTACTAATAATGGTTCTTGGACTAGCGGAATAATCGGAGCGACTTGGGGAAGTAATAATAATGGCGTTGTATACACTATTGAAGAAGTAAATTACGATACTCCTATTACATATAATGGAAATGATTATTTCTTTGTTTCAGTTGATGGAAATAAATCAAAAGTTACACTTAAACAGAATTACGGTAATGTTGAAAATCAGGTTTTTGTTGTAACTAATAATTATCAGAGATATGATCTTGAAATAGAAAAGAAGGTTAATTTATCTGAACTTGAAGGCCAAGAGTTTGAATTTGTTATTAAGGATCCTGACGGACATTATCTAAATACTGATGGTTCAATTAACTATAATCCAGATATCAATTATGCTCCAAGATTTATAGTAAAAGCTGGAGAAAAAATATCTATAAATGGTTCTGGAGTTCATGCTGGCCAATATACAGTAACAGAAGTGTCTTCATCTATTGGTGATATTATAAAAATTAATGATAATGAATATGAGTTAAAAAGTATAGTTGGTAATGATGATTCAGTTACTCTTAGCACAACTAATCCTAAAGGCCAGTTTTCTATTACAAATAATTATGAAAAGAAGGAAAGTGCTTATGGAAAGCTTACTGTAAGTAAGACTAAGGCTGCTGATAGTGATGAATTCAGTGAAAGTACTACTTTCCCAATTAATATTATGTTTGATAAGGCGGGCACATATTGGGTTAATGGTTCTGCATTTGAGTTTAAAAAGGACATTGCTGCAACGTTTAACCTGACGGTAGGTAATTCTGTTGAAATTACTAAGATTCCGGTTGGAGTTGGTTATAGTGTAAGTGAGTCTCTAACAGGAACTCAATATCAGGGATTTGATAATGCATCAATAAATTATAGTGATACAGATAGAATAATTTCTTCAAATGATGAAGATGTAGTAACAGTTGAAAATAAATATAAGGAAACAACAGTTCCTAAGGGAAGTTTGAAGATTACTAAATCAATTGATGGTTTAAACCTGACAGAAGAAGAGTTTGAAAAAGCTCTTACATTCAAGGTAAAGGCAACCATTAATGGAGAAACAAAGTATTTAACAAAGGATGGATGTTTTTCTGATGCAGAGGTAACCTTCACAATGAAGGAAGCTGGATTTACCAAGAATGCAACTAGTGGTCTTTATGAGAAGTCATTCAGTGATCTTCCATATGGAAAATATGAAGTTGAAGAAGTCAATAAAGATGTTTCAGGATATAAATTTATATCTGAAGGAACAACTACTTCAGGAGAGGCAACAATTAGTACATCTTCAGAAGATGTGACTGTAGCAATAGTTGATAAATATGAAGAAATTACAACAGGAAGTCTTAAGATTACAAAGTCTTTTGATGGAGATAACTTAACAATTTCTGAGTTTGAGTCGGCTCTTACATTTAAAGTGACAACAACGGTAAATAATGAAACAAAGTATGTGAAGGCAGACGGAAGTTTATCAGATGACGAAGTAAGTTTCACAATGGCTGAGGCTGGATTTGCAAAGAATGCAACTAGTGGACTTTATGAGAAGACATTCGAAAATCTTCCTTTAGGTGTATACACAGTAGAAGAAGTTAACAAGGATGTTCAAGGATATATATTTAAATCAGAAGGTTCAACTACTTCAGCTACAGCGGAAATCAAGGCTGATGAAGCAGATGTAACAGCGGCAATAGTAGATAAATATGAAAAGGCTGCAAGTATCAAGCTTACTAAGACTATAGAAGGACTTGTAACAGATGAAGATCTTGAAGGTCTTACATTTACAGTTAATGATGGAACTGAGGATGTATGGACAGGAACACTTGGAGATACAACAAAGTTCACAGCAACAGTAGATACAAATGGAAACGGAACATATGTAGCAGAGATAACTAATCTTGATGCAAGCAAGACTTATAATGTAACAGAGACGCTACATACATTTGAAGGATATGACGTTGTAGTTAGTTATAAGATTGGTACAGGTGCAGAACAGACAGGAACAACTGCTGACGATATTTCAGTGACAGCAGGTCAAGAGACAGAAGTTACATATAAGAATGTTTATACACAGAAAACAACAGAAGTAACGCTCAGCAAGAAGGCAGTTAATGGAACAGAAGAACTTGTAGGAGCAGAGCTTAAGATAACAAGTGATGCTGCAGGAAGTAATGTAGTAAAGGATGCAAAGACAGGAACAGATCTTATTTGGACATCAGGTTCAACAGCAAAGACAGTAAGTCTTGCAGATGGAACATACTACATGACAGAAACAACTGCA
>JAILGP010000144.1 GCA_024696635.1 Eubacterium sp.
TTGTTTTTATGAAGCAGTCCAAGAAGCTCCCTGTTTTTATCACAGAACGCAAAGATTACCGAAAGCGGTCCGTCAGGGGATGCAGTCAGTGCGACGACATATTCATGTATAGCGCTTGTTATAATTGAATCCAGAACATCATCTTTTGAAGAAAAGTTATTATAAAATGTTTTTCTTTCCAAAGGTGTTTCCATGACAATCTGTTTTACAGATATCTCAGAATAAGGGTGATTCTGCATTAACTTAAGCAATGCATCGGTGATCTCTTTTTTTGATCTCACAGATGATGGGTTTGTGGATTTATTCATGGCGATTCCTATAGTAAATTACTCATATTTACAAGTTTGTGTATCTTTCTTCGGATGTATTTACTCCTCACAATTCATAATGTATCATACCTCTAAAAAGTATACAAGTGTGTAATTTGGAGGGCGCATGAAAGAATACATTTTGCTATTGCCAATTATATTCATATTTCATGATATGGAAGAAATTGTGGGATTTAATTGGTTCTTTATGAAGAATCCTGATCTGTATGATAGATATCCGAAAGTTACAAAGGCATATCGAAACTTTAAGACGGAAGGCTTTGCAGCTGCGGTTTATGAAGAGTTTATTCCTTTCTTTGGAGTAAGTCTTTTGGCGTATTATTTTCCGAACAAAGTATTTCTTTCCGTGTGGTATGGGCTGTTCCTTGCACTGGCGGGTCATTTCACAGTTCATATAGGACAAACGATTTATCTGAAGAAATATATTCCGAGTTTTGTTACAAGCTTTATATGTTTACCTGTCAGCGTCAGCGTGATTCTTAAGTGTACGAGGATTATGACTTTTGATATGGTAACAATTCTGACTATAATCGTGAGTATTTTGTTTATGATGATCAATCTGAGACTGGCTCATATGCTGGCGCATTTTGTGAATGGCAGAGTTGAAGACGAAACAAATGTGGAGAGGTAAAAAGATGAAAGTCATAATAATAAATGGAAGTCCCAGAACTAACGGAATTACGGCAGCTACACTACATACACTTGAAAAGGAACTTATGGAAAGTGGTGTGGTGGTAAGATTACCATTGCGCCTCGATTTAATTGGCGGTATAATGTAATCGAAAATATTCAAAGACTTTTGCAATTTTGGAGTGAATATGGAATACACAAGAGCTAAATATGTAGACCGGCTTGCTAAAAGAAGACAAAACGGCTTGATCAAAGTGATAACCGGAGCAAGACGTTCAGGGAAATCATATCTAATGAATGAATTGTATTATAAATGCCTTTTGGCTGGTGGTGTGTCAAGTGCCAATATTATCAGGTTCGCTTTTGATTCCGATGAGGATATCGATTTGCTTGATTCGTATTTTCCTGATGAAGAGACAAAACTTAAACAGAAAAATGGGATTTATTATATAAATGCCAAGAAGTTCAGGGCATATATAAAGGACAGGACCAATGATAAAGATGATTTCTATCTGTTACTTGATGAGGTTCAGCTTCTGGATAATTTTATTGGCACTTTAAATGGTTTTCTGCGACATAAGAACTTAGATGTCTATGTTACAGGTTCAAATTCAAGATTCCTTTCGTCGGACATAGCTACAGAGTTTAAGGGCAGGGGGACAATTGTACATATTTTACCGCTTTCTTTTTCTGAGTATATGCAAGGGCAGAGCATAAGTCCGCAGGCAGCATGGAAAGAGTATATCAGAACCGGCGGAATTCCGCTTGTTGCCCAGATGGTGGGAAGTGATGAAAAGATATCTTATCTAAACTCTTTATGCGAGGAAACATATCTTAAAGATATAATAGCCCATAATAGAATAAAAAAGAAAACTGAACTGGCTGATACATTTAGTATCATAGCTTCAACGATTGGTTCACCGGTAAACGTAAGTAAACTCACAAATATTTTTAAAAGCGTAATGGGAAAAGATATTACTGATGACACGATTGCTAATTTCATAAGTTATTTTGAGGATGCATTCGTTATATCGAAGGTCAGCAAATACAATATAAAAGGCAGAAGGTATATTGGTGCTCCATTTAAGTTATATTTTGAAGATATAGGGGTAAGGAATGCTAGACTGAACTTCAGACAGATTGAAGAGACTCATATTATGGAAAACATCATATATAATGAGCTTAGATACAGAGGTTTTAATATTGATGTTGGAGAAGTAAACGTCAGCGAGAAGACTGACAGGATAGATGTAAATGGAAAGGCTATATATGCACAGAAAGCACTGGAAGTGGATTTCATAGCATCTAAAGGAGATATAAAATACTATATTCAATCAGCACTTTCGATGGATGATACTGATAAACAGCTGCAGGAAAAGAGAAGCCTTTATTATATTGATGATTCCTTTAAAAAAATAGTTGTAGCAAAAACGGGATTAAAGCCTTCTTATGATGAAAAGGGAGTTATGATTATTGATCTGTTTGACTTTCTTATGGATAAGGTTGAGCTATAGACTTAGTTCAATCGGAATATGTTGTAGCATAACCGACGAAAGGAAGGATGATAAAACCAAATGGAACTGATAAATCAGGGGGTTAAGGAGAAAATATAGTGAATAAAGATAAGTAGTAAATTACTTTATATATTTTTCGATAAAAATATTTTAGAAGAAATAGGATCAATAGAATTTAAACTATATGGAAAAATAGCTCGCTAATATAAGTATTTAATAGGAGGGGATAAGAATTATGTTAAATGAAGAAAAACTGACAAACTACCTGGATTCACTGCTTGCTAAGGGAATACCTTCTGTAGATTGTATTGTTTATGCGGAATGCAGATACTGATGCATCCAGAGCTGATTAACTCAACAGCGCCAGCAGGTGTATTCGGTTGGGATGGAGCAGCAGGAAGCTGTATACAGATGGACACAGTATCAAGAATCAGCATAGTATATACTATGCACGTAAGAAACTGTGGCATGGCATACGATACGATACATCCAACATTACGCGATATGGTCTTCGGGAAATAAGTGATATTAAAAGGGATTAAGAGGAAATAGTATCCTGTTATAAATATCTTCACAATATTGAAAAGGAATATGAATTTACATTGAAAATGTATAATTATTGCTGCACCAGATCTGAGCTGGCAGCTTATTATAGGAATCTTGGCTGGCATTATTATATAAAGCAGGACTTGAAGCATATGATATGGGTAAAACAGACCAGGCGCATGATTGCTTTTACATGCTTTATGAATTAACTCAGGATAGTGAAGTTAAAAAGTGGATGGATAGAACATGATAAGATCAGGAGGATAGTAATGAAGAAAAGAATTGTAGCTTATCTTGATTATGTAGATGGACTTCTAAAAAGAGATGATGTTGATTGGGAAAGTGCTATAAAGAATCATAAGGATCAGATTGCATTTTTCTCTCACGAAAGACTTGTTCATCTTATAGTTTTTGTTCTTGTAGCTATATGTACTGTCGTGAGTATTCTGGCACTGGTTATCTCTGGTGAGATAGTCATTATCCCGCTTATAATAATGCTTTTTGTATTACTGGTTCCATATTGTATGCATTACTATCTCCTGGAGAATTCTGTGCAGAGGATGTATGATCAGTATGATGAAATGGTGAGCAAATCAGGAGAATATTTTAAGAGCCCTGCATCAAAATATTAAAATAACGTGTGACTTTGATGCTTTACAAGTACAACTTTTTGTGGCATAGTAGACGTAATTAAAAAAGGGGAATGATGTCTCCCTAAGCATTTATGCTTAAACCGCTTATTTAGCTGATGACTTCTGTATACTCTTTTTTGTGTACAGAAATTATCAGTTTTTTTATGCATTGAATTAGATTATTTGTACAGTACTATAACTTATGCATTGAATTAAACTCTTTGTACAGTACTATCATTTTTATGCATTAAAGTGGATTTGGTCTACAAGAAATTTTTTCACGGATAATTCCGGGAAGGGAGAAATATATGCTTTTAAGTATTGGACTAATTATTCTATCAGGTTTGTTATTAGGAACATTTTGCAAGAAGATAAGATTTCCAAGTCTATTTGGAATGATTATTGCAGGTATTATTATAGGACCTCATGTGCTTAATCTGATTGATTCATCAATCCTAGATGTGTCCTCGGAAATCAGGAGGATAGCTCTCATTATTATTCTTATAAGAGCAGGGCTAAAGCTTGATATATCTGTTCTTAAGAAGGTGGGAAGGCCGGCCATTCTTATGTGTTTTCTGCCAGCATGCCTGGAGATTATTGGAATGGTTTTAGTTGCACCCATGATGTTTGGGATAAGCAGGCTGGATGCGGCCATACTTGGAACCGTAATAGGAGCAGTATCACCAGCTGTAATTGTGCCAAGAATGATAAAGCTGATAGATGAAGGCTATGGAAAGGATAAGGGAATACCTCAAATGATTCTGGCTGGGGCATCTGTGGATGATGTATTTGTAATTGTAATGTTTACTACATTTACCGGACTGGCCCAGGGAAATGATTTATCTATCATGTCCTTTGTAAATATTCCTGTTTCAATCATCATTGGAATAATAATTGGGCTTATTGTGGGATATATACTTTATAAGTGGTTTTCTAATATAAAAATGAACCTTATCATAATGACTGTGATAATGCTTTCTGTAAGCTTTCTCCTATCGACAATTGAAACTAAGTTCCCTATGATTCCATTTGCGTCTTTGATTGGAATTATGTGTATGGGTATTATGGTAAGAAGGAAGGATCAGGATATGGCTCTTAAGATGTCGGGCCAGTATGATAAATTATGGACGGTGGCAGAGATATTCCTTTTCGTTTTAGTGGGAGCTTCTGTTGAAATAAACTATTTGAAGGAGGCAGGAATTAAGGCTGTACTTTTGATTTTAATTGTTCTTTTATTCAGGATGGTGGGAGTATTTATTTGCATAATTGGCACGGGAATGACATTTAAAGAAAAGGCGTTCTGTATGATAGCCTATACACCAAAGGCAACTGTCCAGGCGGCTATAGGAGGACTGCCACTTGCAATGGGCCTTCCCTGTGGAGAGATAGTTTTAGTTATTTCTGTAGTTGCTATTCTTCTGACTGCACCTATGGGGGCATTTGGAATTGATCTTACTTATAGGAAATGTCTTAATCAGGATAATTGACAGGTTAAAGATATATGGGTGATTAAGAATGGGCTGTTTATAGGTTAAAAGAATGGACTGAAATAAAGAAAAAAAATAAAAATAAAAAAATTTGAAACCTTTTTGTGATTTGCCGGGTTTTATAAGTAGAAAGGCAAAAATAGAGAATCAAAATGATTCTTAATCACAAGGAGGTTTTTAATATGAAAAAGAATAATTTAAAGAAAGTATATGCAATGACACTTGTAGCTGCAATGATGGCAGCATCACTTACTGGATGTGGCGGAGAAAAAGGAACGACTGATGCAGATAATACGTCTTCTTCTGTATCTGAACAGGCTGAGTACTATGAAACAGATGATTATGTTTCTGAAGCAACAGAAGCAGCTGAGAACTATGAAACAAGCGCTTCGGATTCTGAAATGGTTGAAGAGGAATATGCAGATGAAACATTAAATTATAGCGGCAAGGAAAAAACTGAAAGTGATAGTTCTATGAATGGATTATATGAGGAGGACTATGATGCAAGAGAATATAGTCATGTATCGGAGAATGACTTTGTAGCTACCTCTGTTGAGGATACATCTACATTTGCAGCAGATGTTGATTCTGCTTCATATACAAATATTAGAAATTATCTGAACAATGATTCAGTTATCCCTGAGGATGCTGTACGTATAGAGGAAATGGTAAATTATTTCCACTATGATTATAGGGAGCCAGAGAAGAATGAGCCATTTTCAGTTAATATGGAGGTTGATGAGTGTCCATGGAATACAGATCATCAGTTAGTAATGATAGGCCTTAAGGCTAAAGCAATCGATACAAGGGACAGAAAGCCAACCAATTTTGTATTCCTAATTGATACATCAGGATCAATGAATTACGCAGATAAGCTTCCTCTTGTAAAGAAGGCATTTGTTAAGCTTCTTAGTGAAATCAATGAAAATGATACAGTTTCAATAGTAACTTATGCAGGAAGTGATACTGTTGTACTTGAAGGTGAATGCGGTGAGAATACTGATGTTATAGCAGAAGCACTTGAGAATCTTGAGGCCAGTGGCAGCACAAATGGTTCTGCAGGTATTAATACTGCATATGAGGTGGCTGAGGAGTATTTTATAAAGAATGGAAACAATCGAGTTATTCTTGCAACTGATGGAGATCTTAACGTTGGTGTTACAAGCGAAGAAGAGCTTACAGAGCTCATTTCAGAGAAGAAGGAATCTGGAATATATCTAAGCGTACTTGGTTTTGGTTCGGATAATCTTAAGGATAACAAGCTTGAGGCGCTTGCAGATAATGGGAATGGTAACTATGCATATATAGATAGCGTTTATGAGGCAAAGCGTGTACTTGTTAAGGAAATGGGTGCTACACTTGAAACTGTTGCTAAGGATGTAAAGCTTCAGACAACATTTGACAGCTCTGTAGTTGAGAAATATAGACTAGTTGGTTATGAAAACAGGGTAATGGCAAATGAAGATTTTGATGATGATTCAGTTGACGGTGGAGAAATTGGAGCTGGACATGAGGTTACAGCAATCTATGAGATTATTCCTACAGATGAGGCTGTAAAGAATGCAGGTTCTCAAAGCAATCATATTCTGGACCTCTCTATCAGATATAAGGAGCCAGATGAGGATGAGTCTAATCTTCTTAAGTATGCCTGCAATTATGGTGGTGACAGCTTTGATAATGATGCCAGCGATAACATGCTTTGGGCTGAATCAGTAGCTTGCTTTGGAATGTTCTTAAAGGATAGTGAGTATAAGGGTCAGTCATCTATTTCCCTTGCCAAGTCTATAGCTGAAAAGACATCTTATAAGAAGGATGCTCTTAAGGTTGAATATATGGAGCTTCTGGATCAGGCAGCTGAGATTTATGGAGTTTCTGATAAGTATGATGATGAAGATGAAGCTGGTTATGATGATGAAGATGTTGAAGTAAATGTTATTGATGCAGATTAATTATCATGCTTTACATTAGAGTGACCATTATAGTAAAATCTACTAGATAAGGTTAAAGTGTTTGGGGAAGGGATAACATTTACCTTCCCCTTTTTAGAAAAAATGGTGATTCTATGGGTAAACAAATCTACACAGTGGACATTGATAGGGCTGTCCGACAGTATGCAGATATGGTCTACCGGCTGGCGGTTTCCAATACCAAGGTGGTACAGGATGCTGAAGATGTATTCCAGGAGGTTTTCGTCAGGCTGGTACGATATAAGGACAAAATAGAAGATGAAGAACACTTGAAGGCATGGCTGATCAGGGTGACTATAAATGAGGCGAGACGTCTTGCGGATAATACCTGGAATAAGAATGTAAATCTTGGTTATACTGATGATGAGAGTGCCCTTATTCCACCTGAGGAGGTTGGGAATTCAAGCCCTGAGGAGGAATATATAGCCAGTGAAACAAGTGACAGTATCCTGAAAACAGTTCAGGAGCTTCCTCAGATGTATAGAGAGGTTGTACATCTCCATTATTATGAGGATTTGAAGATAAGTAAGATATCAGATATCTTGGGAATAAATGAAGCGACGGTAAAGACACGGCTTCGGCGGGCCCGGGAAATGTTAGAGAAAGTATTAAAAAAGGACTGAAAGGAGGCATATAGTTTATGGATAACTTTGAAAACTACAAACAAGAACTAGATAATATACATGCCCCTGAGGCCCTTATAATGAGAACTCTGGACAAGGTTCATGAGGAAGAAAGAAGAATAAGTGCTGAGAATAATGTCCATGGGGATGATGGAATAAATAATCCGGATAATTCATATACATCAAATGTGACCAATATATCTAATACAAGGGATGAATCAAATAGTCCGGTTAAGATAAATTTCTTTAAAAAATATAGAAAAGAGATAAGCATATTAACAGGAGTTTTAGCTGCAGCGGCACTTCTTATGTTGGTTGTAAGGACTGGAATATTAGATAGAAGTGGAAAAGATATGGCTAGTGATTCGGCAACGAGTTATGAAGCTTCGGATGGTGCATCTATGAATGAAGAGGCTATGTATGAAGAATCTGCGGCTGAAGAAGCTGAGGCTGAGGATAGTAATTTTTATGATTCCTCAAGCGCTAATAGTGAGAAATCTGAGGCCATGGAAGAAACAGCCGATAGTGAGATTGCAAAAAATTATGAAGAGGCGACGGAAGCTGCAGAAACATATGAAGATACTGAAACTATTGATATAGCAGAAGAGGCTGCAGAATCTAGTGATAATGCAGCAGAGGCTGAGGCTGATGGTATGAATGAAGCTAACGATAGTGGTATTGGAGGTCAAACTTTGACGGGTGGATGGACTATTTCTGAAACTACAGAAATAACAGAAGAATTAAAGACATTGTTTGAAGGTGCTACCGAAGGGGCTGAAGAAAAGTATTCTCCTGTTTTATATCTTGGATCTCAGGTTGTAGCCGGAACAAATCACGTATTTCTGGCAGAGACTGATTATGAAGGGAATAAGTTCTGGTCAATTGTCTATATATATGAAGATTTAGAAGGTGCAAGTAAGCTTTTGAAAACAGCTAGTATAGATATAGCTGCATCATCTGAAACAGCTGCAATACAGATCGGTTCATCAAGTGGTAAAAATCTGGTGGGTGGCTGGAACGTGGATGAAAGCTTTATGTATGATGATAGCCTGAGAAAGGTCGTTGAGGCTGCAATAAATAACTCAGGAGATACAACATATGAGGTTGCAGCAGTACTTGGAAGTCAGGTTGTGGCAGGCACTAATTATGCAGTACTTGCTAAAACAACTAGTGGTGATGAGCCTGGTTGGAGGATTCTCTACATATATAGAAATCTTAAGGATGAGGGATCAATCTTTAATATAGCAAATATTGATCTTGGAATTTAGGATACCTAAGATAGAAGATTTGGTAATTCAATATTATATTATAAAACACTGTCTGCTTGAATCATCAACCAGACAGTGTTTTTATATCAGTCATTTTTTATTGAATCAAAGGAAGAAGGATTTAATAATTTGATGAGTTTTTCATCAGTGCTTGAAATATAGGCGTGTTGGACATTTCTTATCAGGTATTTCATTAGTTCTGGATCACTCTCCATTAACTGGCCTCCATTAGTTAAATATTCGTAATGCTCTTCTTTAGTAAAAACATTATAGAGTCTGTAAATGGTAGGTTTATCTATCCTGTAAAACATTGAAGAATGAAATCTGTATGATTGAAAATATGAAAAAATTATAGACCAAAATATAAGTATGTTTTAAAATTAATTCTGTACGAAACTTGGGGATTCTTGGGAGATGGGAAATGTTATATAAGAATAAACATATAAAGAGTATATACAGCTTTGCATTTACCTTTTTAATAACAGGTATGGTTCTTTTTTTTATAGGTGGCACTTTGATTATCTATGGTCTTATAAGGACAAATCAGGTTATGGACCAGAAGATGGCATATGACCAGGTGTTAGAATTAGAGGGTAATCATGCGGTGCATGTGGCATATTTTGAATTTACTGAAGTTCCGGTTAAGGTTGGTCAGGATGGAGATGAGGGCTTTTATCTTTTGACTGATGGAAAGAAATATGTAATAGCAGGAATGAAAAAGTCCCAATATGAGAAGGTCCTTGGGGAGTTTATGAAAACAGCCAGCTACACTCTTTATGGCTCCACAAATTATATTCCGGATAAGGATATAAGGAAGGAAATAGCAGAAAATCTTTCTATTGAATTGGGCCAGGACATAAATGTGGACAATATGGATCAGGTGGTTGGAGATGTGCAGATTAGATATACTGAGATGACATACAGGGCTATCCTGAAGGAAAATTTTTCTCCTAATATGATTGTGGGTGGAATTCTTGCCGTAGTTGGAGCCATAATGTTTATGGGTAATTTTTCGGAAATAATAAATTTCAGAAAGGTTCAGTCAATAAGTGGTATAAGTGCTAAGGATATAGATAAGTCAGCCTGTAAAGAGGGGGCTATCTGGTATCCTAATATCAGAGTTTATGTAACTCCGGATATGCTTGTGGGACTTATAAGTGATGTGGGGCATATGCATTTTGGTCAGGTTGCCCTTAGGTATAATGAGATAGTAAGAATATATGGCTATAACGAAAAATCAAAGGATTCAAATGAGATAGTAAAAAATATTAATTATAAGATTATAGTAGAAGCAATTGATGGTAATAGATATGAATTATGTGACGAAGGAAATATGTCATATAAGAAGGAATATGTAATAGGCGAGATGAATAGCATGTTTGCTGAATGTCAGAAAAAATCTCCTTCTATTATATACGGACCGGAAAATACTTCTTGTAGAACTTATACATTTCCATTATTGGTTTATGCAAATCTTGATGGAAGTGGATATAAGGAATATAGGGGCAGAATGGCTTATGACATAATTCCTCAGGAATATATGGACGATTATATTGAGGATTTTGAAACCTCTAATCTTGCTTATTATTATTCCACTTGCCAGGCTATAGTTAATATGACTATGGAATTTACAGAAGAAGGGGAGATTGAAATCCAAGTTTATTATTTCGAGGATATGGAAGAAATAATGGATGAGGATATGGAGGGATTCCTTCTTGGCCAGCTTATGGATGGCTGGGGCGAAGGTAAAAGTTTTGGGGATTTTATTATTTCGGTGGAAAAGAATACAATATAATAAAATATCTATAGCAAGCCTGATTGATCAGAATTGCTATAGATATGTAATAGAAACTATTATAGGAAATACTATATTAAGTCAGCAAGGAGTCCTTCTAATAAGGGCTTTTTGCTTTTTTTGTATACTAAATAAGAGTTGATTACAGGAGTCTTAAAATCAAGAAGCTTTACCTCTCTTAGCTTCTTTTCTGAAATATATGTATCAGCCATATCCTTAGGTAGAAATGTATAGTTTTCCTGGTTTATGAGATATGGGACGATTTTCATACAGTCATCTATTTCAAGCTCAAACTGATGATAGCTTGGAAAGAGTTTTCTTATATATTGTCCTACATCCTGGAGGGCAAAGTTACACATAAGGTATTTTTCATTTATAAGCTCCTGCTGGTGTATTCCCTTGGTATATTTTTTGTTGTTTATATCGGTAACAAGGATCAGATTATCCTGTTTAAATAGCTGACAGGAGTAGGATGCCTTATTCATGGGAAGATAGGTAAATACTATATCCAGAAGGTCACTTTGAAGCTGGTCTAATAAATGGTTTGAAAGTCCTATGGATATCTTAAGAGAGTCCCTGGAATGATTTTTTCTGTAATCCAAAATATGGGGAGCCAGATGTCCTTCGTAGATTGAGTCTGCGCTTCCTATTCTAAGGTGATTATCAAAATGCCTTACATTTGCTATTTCTGAAAGGGAATTTTCTGTAAGCTCTATAACCTGCTGGGCATAGATTTTGAAAAGCTCTCCTTCAGAGGTCAGTTCTACGTTTTTATTATTTCTTGAGAAAAGCTGAACCTTAAGCTCCTTTTCCAGTTCCTTGATACGGTTGGTTATGGTGGATTGGGCCACGAATAGCTGGTTTGCTGTTCTGGTGTAGTTTTTTGTAGATGCCAGATTAAGAAAGGTTTTGATTGCTTCTATATCCATAATAATCTCCTGAAAATAATATTAATAAGTGGGGAAACGGGTATTAAATAATTATTTTATTTTAGAAAAAAATGACTTTAAGAAAATCAATTATTCGATAATCGAATAGTAATTATCGTAATTATTCATTTTACACATAATACTATATGTGGTAATACTTTTACAATACTATTTGGAGGAATAATTATGAAAGATATAGTTCTTAGCAACAAAACCTATAAGCTGGAGCATGACCCTTATATTTACCAGCTTCAGGATGTGGATAACCCTGAATTATTCAGGGAAATGTTCCCTTACACAGAAACCCCAAAGATTGCATTTAACTATCGAAGGGTTCCTGAGAAAATGCCTGAGGATATATTTATAACCGATACCTCCTTTAGAGATGGCCAGCAGTCAAGAGCCCCTTACACCACTGAACAGATGGTTCATATTTATAAGCTGCTTCATAAGCTTGGTGGTCCAAATGGAATGATCAGGCAGACTGAGTTTTTTGTATATTCCGAAAAGGACAGGAAGGCTCTGGAAAAATGTATGGAGCTGGGATATGAATTTCCTGAAATCACAACCTGGATAAGGGCGGCAAAAAAGGACTTTGAGCTTGTCAAGTCCATTGGGGTAAAGGAAACAGGAATACTTGTAAGTTGCTCCGATTATCATATATTTCATAAGATGGGTCTTAGCAGGAAGCAGGCCCTGGATAAGTATCTTGCTATTGTATCTGATTGTATTGAGGCAGGGCTCAGGCCAAGATGTCATTTTGAAGATATAACAAGAGCTGATTTTTATGGCTTTGTAGTTCCGTTTGCAAATAAGCTTATGGAGCTTTCTGAAAAGAGTGGTGTGCCTGTTAAGATTCGTGCCTGTGATACCATGGGATACGGAGTTCCATATCCGGGAGCGGCACTTCCAAGAAGCGTATCAGGTATTATATATGGACTGCAGCACTATGCAAATGTTCCTTCAGAAATGATTGAATGGCATGGTCATAATGATTTTTATAAGGGCGTGGTAAATGCAACAACAGCCTGGATGTACGGAGCAAGTGCAGTTAACTGTTCTCTTCTAGGAATAGGGGAGCGTACTGGAAATGTACCTCTTGAGGCAATGGTTTTCGAATATGCATCTCTTCGTGGGCATCTTAATGGTATGAATACCCAGACCATCACAGAAATAGCAGAATATATAAGAGATGAAACCGGATATGATATTCCACCTATGACTCCATTTGTAGGTGATAATTTCAATCTTACAAGAGCAGGAATCCATGCTGATGGAATGATGAAGAATCCTGAAATCTATAATATATTCGATACAGAAACAATACTTAACCGTCCACCTAAGGTTTCTATTTCTGCAACCTCAGGTATAGCCGGAGTTGGTTTCTGGGTAAATGAATATAGAAGAAAAAAGGGACTTGATGAGCTTAGTAAAAATGATCCTGTAATTCATGCCATGTATGACTGGGTTACTTCAGAATATGATGCTGGCAGAATCACAATAATCAGTGATAAGGAGCTGATTGCCAAATATAATGAAGTATGTAGCCAGACAAACTAACCCTTTATATATCATTTGTTTATGAATTTAAAGCTATACTGTAAAGCTATACTGTAAAGCTATACTGTAAACAGTGTCGCAGTAAATAACCTCTTATGGTTTGGGGTGATTTATGCAGTCAGGAGCTTAATAATAAGGTTCTCGGCTGCATTTTCCTGTGTAAGGGTGCCTGTCATAATCATGTTGGTGGCTTCATGGCAGAGGTCGGTACATTTGATGATTTCATATTCCTTATAGGAATTAGCCAGAGCCATCATTTCCCTTGCGGCAAAGTCTCTAAGCTTAAGGGCTTTCATGATTTCACCCATTTTGGCGCCATCCTTTATAAGCTGTTTGGTGCTGAGAATAAGATTATATTGTCTGGTTATAAGTCTTATTATGTTATATGGATTGGCCTTAAGCTTAAGCAGGTTGTTATATAAGATAAGTGCCTGGGCGCTTTTTTTCTGGGAAATAAGGGTACACATTTTGAAAATCTGATCTTCTATATTGCTGAGACACATAAGGTCAACATCTTCATCTAATACGGTTCCCTTGGTCAGGCAGTAATCATGGAGTTTGTTCATCTCATTTTCTAGAAGCAGCATATTTATATCCGGACCCAGAACGTCAAGTACATGATCAGGTACGCTTAGTTTTACACGTACTCCATCCCTGGACAGTAATATGCCTATCCATTTCTTAAGGTCATTTACTTCAGGAAGGGTGAATTCAAGAACTGACGCAGCGGGATGCTGACTCAGGTGTTTGAAGGCTACTTTGTTTCTGTCGACTTCATATTCGCAGAAGATAAGAACATTTGATTCTGGAATATTAGAAATAAGTTCTGTGACTGAATCGTCAGAGGTTTTAAAGTGGCCGCTGCTCTGTACAAGGACCACATTGTGCTCTGTAAAAAATGGAAATGATGTAACAAAATCACGTACATCATTTATATTATATTTTTCATTAGTATATTTTTGGTAGGCTTCTTCATTTCCAGCTACTCCAAGTGCATCCAGAAGCTCATCTCTCATTTGGTTTATAAGATATGCTTCAGTACCATACAAAAGATAAACACGTGAAAAATTTCCGCTGGATATATGTTCGCGGATGGTGTTTATTGATTTGTTTGTAGGATTTTCCTTGGTTTTTTTAGCGACCATTACTAAGCTCTCCTTTGTAGTCTGAAAAGTACTGAATAATTATAATATATATGGTGGGATAAAGCAAAGTTGCTTTCAAAAATTAATAAATTTGAGAAAAACTTAGAAAAATAAATATAATTGAGAAAAGCTCTTGACTAAGGAGGATTTCTTTGCTATCATGTCGTTTGCTGTATATTTTAGGATTTTAGCAGCCCGGTACTGAAAATCAGGTACTGTCCGTGTCTTGGCAAGGTTAAGATCTGTGAGCGCTTTGAATCGAAGAACGGCTGACTTCGAGGATTTGTACTTAAATATATAGATATATAGTAAGTAGAATACATAAAGTACAAAACAGGTACAAAAACCGGAGGTAAAACAGACATGGCAAATATTAAATCTGCAAAGAAAAGAATTCTTACAAGCAAGAGAAGAGAGCTTAGAAATAAGTCAACAAAGAGCAAGATTAAGACTCTTGTAAAGAAGGTAGAAGCTGCTATCGAAGCTGGTAACAAGGCTGAAGCAGAAGCAGCTCTTAAGGTTGTTACTTCTGAAATCAGCAAGGCAGCATCAAAGGGCATCTATCATAAGAATACTGCTGCTCGTAAGGTTTCACGTCTTACTGTTGCTGTAAATAAGATAGGCGAGTAGTTTTTCTTGAATAAATAGATATTAGCATTTATAATTATGTGGATGTTGTGGCATGGCTATAACATCCACTTTTTTGTATCAAAGAAAATAAATTATTATCTGATCTATATAGGTTCAGATATAAAACATATATATATGAAAGAAGGTAACAATCTTGAAGTTTAATGATCTTCCATTTATTCCTGTAATACTGGGCTCTGATATAACAGCCTATTCACTTGCAAGAAGTTTTCATGAGGAGTATGGTATTAAATCCTTAACTCTTAGTATGTCCCAGAAGGGTTATGTTGCTGATTCATCATTTATAGAGAACAGATATTTCCCAGGACTTGAGAAGGATGAAAATGCAGTTAAGAGGCTGCTTGAGGTTGGTAAGGAGTTTGAAGGAAAGAAGAAGCTGATTCTTTTTGGCTGTGGTGACTGGTATGTAAGAATAGTTATAGAGAATAAGGATAAGCTTTCACCATATTATATCATTCCATATATAGATGAAGACTTACTTAACAGAATAGTTCTTAAGGATAAGTTCTATGAGATATGCGAGGAAATAGGAGTAGATTATCCTAAGACCTATGTATATGAATGTGGTAAGGAAAATGATATGAAGTTTGACTTCAATTATCCTGTTATTGCAAAGCCTGCTAATTCGGCTATGTACCACTATGCAAAATTTGCAGGAAAGAAGAAGGTTTTCAAGTTTGATAATGAAAAAGACCTTAGGGCTATGCTTAAGCGTCTTGAACAGACTGGATATAATTATAAATTCCTTATTCAGGATATGATTCCAGGGGACGATTCTTATATGAGAGTTCTTACCTGCTATTGTGATAAGAATTCAAAGGTTCGCTTTGCAGCCCTTGGACATACTCTTATAGAGGATCCATCACCTACTGCAATAGGTAATCCTGTTGCTATAGTTAATGAGGTTAATCCTGATATTGTGGCAGCAGCTACAAAGTTCCTTGAGCATATAGGATATGTTGGATTTGCAAACTTTGATGTTAAGTATGATGAGAGAGATGGAAAATATAAATTCTTTGAGATAAATGTAAGACTTGGACGTAGTAATTTCTATGTTACAGGTAGCGGTTTCAATCATGTTAAGTGGATTGTAGATGAATATATTTATAATCATCTTCCTGAATATACTGTTGCAGATAAGGAATGTGTATACTCAGTTGTTCCAAAATCAGTTATTGAAAAGTATGTTCCAGACAGTCAGTTTAAGAGACATGCTCTCAAGCTTTGGAAGGAAGGCCGCGTGGCTCGTCCTCTTATTTATAAGAATGAAAAGAGCCTTAAGAGTAAATACTATGCATATGGTAACTACTACAATTATATTCGTAAGTTTAAGAAATATGCCACTCCTCAGAAGTAATAAAGTAATAGATGGAAATACAAAAAATTACATTTAAATATGTTTAAACTGGTTTTTAGATTTGTATTTAAATTGAGAGTTTAGAAAGGCAGAGATATGCTACTTGGTGTATTAGGAGGACTTGGACCTCTTGCAACTGTATATTTTATGGATCTTTTAGTAAAGATGACAGATGCGGATAAGGATCAGGATCATATACCTGCTCTTGTAATGAATGATGCAGAGATTCCTGACAGAACGGCATTTATTTTAGGAAAGAGTGATGAAAGTCCCCTTCCTAAGATGAAGGAGAATGCAAAGCTTCTGGAAAGGTGTGGTTGTGACTATATAGTAATTCCGTGTAATACGGCCCATTATTTTTATGATGAGGTTCAAAGTCAGGTTAAGGTTCCTATTATAAATATACTTGATGAAACAGTTAAGTATGCATGTAAAGAGGTGCCTAATATAAAGAAAATCGGAGTTCTGGCAACAGAAGGAACCTTAGAATCCGGATCATATAAGAAATATATAGAAAAATATGGACTGGAGGAAGTGGTTCCGGATAAGGAAGATGCTGATATTCTGATGGATATAATATATGGTCAGGTAAAAGCTGGAAAGCCTGTAAATATGGTGGCATTCAACCGTCTCATAACTAATCTTGCCAGAAAGGGAAGCGATGTTGTGGTTCTGGGATGTACAGAGCTTTCAATTATAAATAGTGATTATAATCTTACTGAAACTAATAGATTTATCATAGATTCCATGGAAGTGCTTGCCCGTGCCAGCATAGAAAAATGTGGAAAGCGAGTTAGATAAATAAAGAATATAAATTATAATTATATATTTAGATTATATATTAGATATAAAGCATATAAATCGGGTGTATTGATAAAACTTATAAGTAATAAAATCACCTTGAGATAGGAGAATAATATGTGCGGATTTGTTGGATTTGTAAATGATGGAGTTAATGACAGAAAGGAAAATGAATCCTTTGTCAAAGCTATGGCAGACAGAATAGTTCACCGTGGTCCTGACCAGGATGATTATTATGTGGATGACCAGGTTTCCCTAGGCTTCAGAAGACTGTCGATCATTGACCTGGAGGGCGGAAGCCAGCCTATTACAAATGCAGATGGAACAAAGGTTCTGATCTTTAATGGAGAGATTTATAACTTCAAGGATCTTAGAAAAGAGCTTGTGGAAAAGGGTTATGTTTTTAAGACCCAGACTGACTCTGAGACTATTCTTCATGGTTATGAAGAGTGGGGTAAGGATGTCCTTTCAAGACTTAGGGGTATGTTTGCATTTGTCATCTGGGACAGTGTAGAAAAGAAGCTCTTTGGTGCAAGAGATATATTCGGAATTAAGCCATTTTTCTACTATATGAATAAGGATGCAAATAACAAGGATGTATTCCTTTTTGCTTCTGAGATTAAGGCATTTCTTTCAAATCCACGTTTTGAAAAGGAACTTAATGAGGAAAGACTTCCTGATTTCCTTTGCTTTGAGTACATTCCAACAAGTCAGACACTTTTTAGAAATGTATTCAAGCTGGAACCGGGCACATATTTTGAATACAAGGTTGATGATAAGAATAATAAGTTTAAGACAGATAAGTATTTTGAGCTTAAATACAATATAGATGATAAGAAGGATGAAGAATATTGGACTAATCTTATTGATGAAACCTTTAAGGGATCGACCACTATTCATGCTCTTACCGCAGATGTTGAAGTAGGCTGCTTCCTTTCATCAGGGGTAGACAGCAGCTTTGTTGTACATGAGATGAAGAAGCATATGGATCTTAAGAGCTTCTCAGTAGGTTATGCTGAGGAGAAGTATTCAGAGCTTAAGTATGCACAGCGTTTTGCCAAGATAGAGGGAGTGAAGAATTATTCAAAGAAGATTACAGCAGATGAATTTTTCGAGAAGACTCCGCTTATCCAGTATTACATGGATGAGCCCCTTCCTAATCCTTCTGCTATTCCATTATATTTCCTTACAAAGCTTGCATCTGAGCAGGTAAAGGTTGTACTTTCCGGAGAGGGTGCGGATGAGCTTTTCGGAGGCTATCATTATTATCATGAGCCTCTTGATTTTGAGAAATATATGAAGCTTCCACAGCCAATAAGAAGTGGTCTTGCAGCGGTAGCATCAAAGCTTCCTGATTTCCATGGAAAGAGATTCCTCATGAGAGGAAAGTATCCTATGTCACAGAGATATATAAGAAATAATTATGTATTCAATCATCGTGATGTGGATAAGATACTTAGTAAGAAGATTCCTTCACAGGATCCTTCCTATTATACAAAGCCATATTTTGATGCATGTACAGATGTGGATGACATATCAAAGATGCAGTACGTAGATATAAAGACCTGGCTGGTTCAGGATATACTGGTAAAGGCCGACAGAATGAGTATGGCCAATTCTCTTGAGCTCAGAGTTCCTTTCCTTGATAAGGAAATGTTAAAGGTGGCTCTTCAGATTCCATCTAAGTATCGTATTGCAAATGGAACTACAAAGTATATTCTCCGTAAGGCGGCTCTTAGGAATCTTCCTGAGGAGACAGCTAAGATGGTTAAGAAGGGATTTCTTACACCACTTAATGACTGGCTGAGACAGGATAAGTATTATTCAATGGTTAAGGAGAAGTTCCAGGGGGATGTGGCAGCTAAGTACTTTAACCAGGATTATATAATGAAGCTTTTAAATGATCATAAAGAGGGAAATGCAAAGAACATGAAGAAAATCTGGATGATTTATGTATTTATCCTCTGGTATGAGCAGTATTTTGTTCAGAACTAATCAGGAACTGGGTTGTAATTATTATAATGAAAGGGGGATGTGGTTACATTTATAGACCACGGGTAGTAATATGGGTGAGAATATAACAAATGAAAATAGTCCTAAGATGATGGGGTATAAGAGAACTGATTATATCAGCTGGGATCAGTATTTTATGGGCGTTGCACTGCTTTCTGCCCAGAGGAGCAAGGATCCCAGTACACAGGTTGGGGCTTGTATAGTTGATGCTGATAATCGTATTCTTTCTATGGGATATAATGGTATGCCAAGAGGCTGTGACGATGATGATATGCCTTGGGGAAGAGACGGTGCTGCTCTGAACAGCAAATATATTTTTGTATGTCATGCGGAGTTAAATGCTATCCTTAACTATCACGGAACAGGAAATCTTAAGGGTTCAAGAGTTTATGTAACTCTTTTCCCTTGCAATGAGTGTGCTAAGGCTATTATTCAGAGTGGAATTTCTGAAATTATTTATATGTCAGATAAGTATGCTGATTCAGAGAGTACAATAGCATCAAAGAAAATGTTTGATAAGACTGGTGTTAAGTATAGACAGTACCAGCCTGCTGATAGGGATATTGTTATTCATATCTGATTTAATAATATTTATGACTTGAACTAAAAGTGTTTTCCTATAATAAGTTAGTCATGAAGAAAAATATATTATTTAATCCATAAAGAATTTTAATAGAAAATTTGGAGTACATTAATGGAAATATTTGAATCATATAGCGCAGAGGCTACATATGAATATGCCAGACAATTGGCTGAGAAGGCATCTCCAGGAGATGTTTATTGCCTCAGTGGAGATCTGGGAGTAGGAAAGACAATATTTGCAAAAGGCTTTGGGGCGGGACTAGGAATAAAAGAGGCTATGTCCAGCCCTACTTTTACGATTGTGCAGGAATATGATGAGGGCAGAATCCCCCTTTATCATTATGATGTCTACAGGGTTGGAGATGTGGATGAGATGGAGGAAACCGGTTTTTATGAATATGCCGGGGGAGATGGAGTAGTTCTTATTGAGTGGGCAGAGCTTATTTGTGATATAATTCCTGAGAATGCTATATGGATAAGTATTGAGAAAGACCTTGAGAAGGGATTTGATTACAGGCTTATCAAGGTTGGAAAGTAGTTTGATATATTGAGATAATTCCTTAAAGCTTTAATTTGGAATAATTTATTATAAAAAATATGAAATATAAGGTTTTAAATAGTTTATTATAAAAATATTTAATATGAGGACTTGGATAAAAATATGAAAATACTGGGAATAGAAAGCTCCGGCATGGTTGCATCAGTTGCAATAGTGGAGAATGAAGTGCTTATAGCTGAATATACTATGAATCATAAGAGGACTCATTCAGAGACTCTTCTTCCTATGATTGATGAGATAGTTAAGATGTCAGAGACTGAGCTTTCAAGTATAGATGCGATTGCTCTGGCTGCGGGACCTGGTTCATTTACAGGACTCCGTATAGGAGCCGCTACAGCAAAGGGACTTGCTCTTTCTATAGAGAAGCCTATTATTCCTGTTAAGACCTGCGAGGGACTGGCTTTTAATATGTGGGGGGCAGATGGTCTTGTCTGTCCTATTATTGATGCCAGAAGAAACCAGGTTTATACAGGTCTCTATAGGGTTATGGGGAATATAGATGTAATCATGGATCAGGATCCTATGGATATACATGACCTTATTGAATATATTAATAATGAGCCGGAGGCAAGGGGTGGCGTAACATTTCTAGGGGATGGAATTCCTATATATCAGGATTCTATCTGGGAAGAGATAAAGGTTCCTTGCAAGATGGCTCCTGCAAATATGAACCGTCAGAGAGCAGGTTCTATAGCAGCCTATGGAGAATTTCTTTACAGGGAAAGAAAATATATGGATGCTGATGATTTTGGACCGGAATATCTGAGAAAATCTCAGGCGGAGAGAGTAAAGGGTGAAGCTCTGGTCAATAAGTCCTGATTATTCAGGAACCAAGAATTTTTAAGAGCAAATTATAAGAGCAAAAGATTAGGTTAAATATATAAAGGAATAAAGTATGAAAGATTTTGCTGATATTGCCCGACTGGAGGCCCTTTATTTTGAGGATGCCTGGTCCCGGAAGATGCTGGAGGATACATTTGAATATGATTATAATCACCTGCTGATGGAAAAGCGTGACGGCAAGGTGGTGGGTTATATAATTTATTCGGATGTGCAGGGAGAGGCTGAGCTTCAGCGTATAGCTGTTGATAAGTCCTACAGACGCCGAGGTATAGCAGACACTTTGATGAGGGATATGCTTTCGGAGCTTGAAGAGTCGGGAGCGGAGAGAGTCATGCTGGAGGTCAGGGCTCACAATACGTCAGCCATAAGTCTTTATAAGAAATATGGATTTAAGGATATATTTATAAGGAAGGATTATTATCATAATCCGGATGATGATGCTCTTATTTTTCAGAAGTCTTTGTAATAATGATTTTATTAAGAACTTGAGTATTTATGATTTTAAATAATAATTCTGGTATGTACTTTTATGAGAATTTTTAATAATAATTTTGGTGTATATTTAATAAGAGTTTTAAATAAGAATTCTGATGTTCGCTTTAATAAGAATTCTGATGTTCACTGTAATAAGAGTTTTTGATTATAGGGTAAGGATATAAAAATTTAGGGAAAGGGGTTTGTTATGAGGATTGCGGTTTGCGATGACGAGGAAAAGTTTAGAAATCAGGCCAGGGATATGATTGATAAGCTTGCTGGAAGTCTGGATGTGGTGGTTGATGCTTTTGAGGATGGAAGAAAGCTTCTTGAGGCATTTGATCAGAAGCCTTATGATGTATTGTTTCTGGATATAGAGATGCCGGCTATGGATGGAATAAGTCTGGCCAAGAAGCTCAGGGAAAGAAGCGAATCTATTTATATAGTATTTCTTACTGGCCATGTTGAGTATGCCTTACAGGGTTATGAGGTGAATGCTCTAAGATATCTGACTAAGCCTATACAGGAGGATAAGCTTAGAGAGGTGCTTAAATTTGTCATGGATAAGAATACTACCAAGAGACAGATACTCATTAAAGAAGATGGCGATGAGATGTTAATAAATGTTTCTGACATTATATATCTTGAGGCACAGAATCAGTATGTTATGATTTATACTACAGATGGAGAACACTTGATAAGATATAACATAGGTGATTTCGAAAATGAACTTAAGGGTGATGGCTTTTTTAGGGTACATAGGGGCTACCTTATATCACTTGCCAAGGTTAAAAAGATGGGCAAGGGTGAAGTTATAATGGATGGGCCTGAGGGTCAGGTTGGAGTGCCTGTAAGCCGTTCGAATATGAAGGCTCTTAAGGAAGCCTTGTATTCATATGTAGAAAATTCTGCTTTCTGATTATTGTTTATGATTGATAATTCTGGGGATGGAAAGGAGATAATCTTATTTTTATTAGGAATATCTGTTTAATAAAAATTTGATTATATATTTTTTTATGAGCAAGGAAGAAATAATTAACATAGCTACAAATGGTATGTCTGTAATAAATTTCATAATGGTTATGTTGATCATTGTTATGATATCAGCATGTTTTCTTGGAAGATATGTAGTTTTATCAAGAAAGATGATTATTACTACATTAGGAGTCCTGGTTGTATATATTGTCTTTATTTTTGTGACGGACATTATATTGCAGAAATTATATCCGGTGGAAGTTGCCAAGTTAGAAGAACTCCAGGAAACGAATCCAAATGTTGTTATTTCATTAGATGATCCAGAGTTTTCTGCTGTGAGTAATGTGAAAGCCCTTTTGAATGTTCTGATTAATGGAGTTTGCTTTCTTTATGCATTTATATTTTTCCTTTTTGTATATAAGGAAAAGAAACTATTAAGAGCCATAGAAGCTTTTATTTGTTTATATTTATTTTATTTTTATGTTAATAGCACAATAGAATATGCATTTATTTACCTGAGCGGAGGAGGACAAGATGTTCTGATGTCCTTAACCGAAAATGCCATTGGTGGTACCTTTGATTACCTTTCAAAGATAATTGTTTTTGTAAGCGCATTTATCGATATAGCTTTATTTTTGATACTATATCTAGGTTATTACAAAAAGAAAAAATTCTATGTAATAAAGGTTCGTGATCGTATTTTTTTTGTTTTATGGCTGGTAATATTTAATGCATTTCCTGCTATTCCACTAATTACAGATGTGGTTGAAGATCAATATCGTTATATTAGTTATGTATTCGGTATAATTATCATTCTTATAGGGGTTATTGGTCCTATATTAGTTGTAATGATAGCTGCCTCCAGATTTATGAAGGAAAAAAATGAATATCAGGAAAGTTATTTAAAGGCAGAACTTGAATATATTGAACAGTATAAAAGAACGCAGAATGAAACCAGGGCATTTCGCCATGATATTATTAATAACCTGTCTCTTACTAATATGATGCTGGATGAGGGAAATGTTGATGGAGCAAGTTCGCATCTTAAACAGCTTCTGGGAAATGTAAAGGCTCTTTCTCCTTCTATAATTACGGGAGATGAGATGCTGGACTGTATAGTTTCAATGAAGGCCGATAAGATGCTGGAAAAGGGAATAGACTTTTCTATGGATGGGGTTATAGATGGAGGACTTGGTATGACTCCCATGGATGTCTGCAGTATATTTGCCAATGCTTTAGATAATGCCATAGAGGCCTCCTCCAAGGTTCTGGAAGAGGAAAAAGGCATCGTTAAGAATAAAAATGAAATGACAGGACTTCTTAATGGAGTAGGTGCCAAAACTGAGGTTCTTAAAGCTGCCAGAGATACTGGGGGATCCGATCAAGCTTTAGATCAAGCCTTAAATCAGGAAGCTGATAAAATATCAGATAAGACTTCGGAAGAGATTTTTGAAAATGAAAATTCTTCAGAGAAAAAAGCCTGGGTTAATTTATTTATAAAGAGGACTGAAAAGTTCTTTGTAATAAGAATATCTAATTCTGCAAAGGAAATGGTAAATGTAGAAAAGCTTCTTATGTCATCAGGCTATACCTCTAAAAAAGATAAGGACCATCATGGATTTGGGCTTCGTAATATAAATGATTCTGTTGAAAAATATGATGGACTTTTAAAGGCTGAATCTGACGACTCCAGCTTTACTTTATCCATTATGGTTCCAAGGAAGGCTGCATAAGATTGATTCTTATGTGTTTTTCAAAAAAAGTGGTGGACTTTTAGGGCCAAATGGGTTATATATAAACAGATAATGGTTGGATTATGTCTATCATTTATATATTATAAGTGTTTTAAATTTATTATTATGAGCTAAGAAAAGATTTTGAAATATCAATAATAGATTCTGGGACATGAAAATATAATAATTAAATATAGTAATTTGTAATAAAGTAATTAGTTATATAAAGATTTGAAATAAAGTAGTTGAAAATATAATAATCTTGAATAAAGTAATTGAAAATAAAAAAAGGGGTTAATAATATGTTTGATTTCAGTAAGAATAGAAAAAATGGTGCCAGAGTAATGGTTATAATTATTTGTGCACTTATAGTATTTGGTATGGTAATTGGTCTTCTTGTTGCGTCAGTTTAATCAGTATAATTAGAATAAATATCATTCGAAGCATCTTAAAATAAAGGATTGTGGTTTAAGATGGTTTAACTGCGTAAATTATTTAGGGTTGATATATATAAAGGGTTTAGTATTTCTGGATAGTGTCAAATGACGTATGAAAAAAAAGAGTCGAAGAAAAAAACTCGAATGAACCTTGAAAACTGCAAATATTTATGATGGTGAATGGGTTCCGCCACCCTTGACAGCATAAAAAGAACTGCTGTCAGGTAATTACCG
>JAILGP010000174.1 GCA_024696635.1 Eubacterium sp.
ATTTCATAAATATATTACTTAGGCATATTATCAAGATAAGACTGTAAAATTATGGCCGCTGCTATCTTATCTATATACTCCTTACGTTCAGAGGCAAGAACCCCCATTTCTGCCAGAATACTATCAGCCTCAACTGTTGTAAGTCTTTCATCAACCATCTCATATGGCAGTCCCGTACGACGTGATAATTCCTCTGCAAAAGCAAGAGTCACCTCAACTCTTTCTCCTTCTGTTCCATTCATATTATAGGGCTTACCTATAACAAGCTTCTCAACCTGGTACTCCTCAATAAGTGCCTCAAGTCTCTGATATGTTTTACGAAGCTTGTTTTTTCTTTCTCTCACAACCGTTTCAAGAGGTTGTGCAGTAATCAGTAATCCATCAGATACAGCAACTCCAACCGTTCTGTCGCCATAATCCAGTCCCATTATCCTCAAACTAGTTCACCTACATTTTCTTTACATAAAAATAGACATAGCTATATTACTTACAGACACAGCATACCTGTAAGTAATATATCAAATCTATTATTAAAAAAGTTGAATAAAACTCATAATCAGTCAAGTCATATAAATCTGATTTCCATACACAAAAACCTTACTTATTTTTCTTTAACTTTTCATCTATATATGTTTCCATGAGAAGTTCAAGAATTTCATCACGATCAACCTTCATAATAAGACTTCTCGCACCTTTATGACTTGTAATATAAGTTGGGTCTCCACTCATTATATATCCAACTATTTGATAAACAGGATTGTATCCCTTTTCCGCAAGTGCTTCATATACGTCCTTCAGAATGTCTGAAACCTTAATAGCACTGCCTCTGTCAAGGTTAACGTCCTGTGTGTGTTCGTTGTCATACAGTCCCATACTTCCACTTCCTTCTAATTTCAAACCCTAAACTCAAACCCTAATTTCAAACCCTAAACTCAAAACCTGAACTCAAAACCTGAACTCAAAATCTAAACTCAGACTCTAAATTCCAAACCCAAACTCTAAATTCCAAACCCAAACTCTAAATTCCAAAATCTCAACTAAATATAAAACCCAAATTCGAACTTTAAGCATAAACCTGATTTAAGTTTTAAGTAACCCATGATATCCAATAATCATAACACAAAAACTCTATCACATGCAAGTCTGCCCAATAAAGGTCCTAATTGCCTAATAAAGCTATGCCTCTTTTCCATCAGAACCTTTTAGATCAGTCTTTTTCCATGCCCTTAAAATTCTAATTGTATATAACAATACAAAAACCATCATAAGTATAAACAAAAGAATTGTATAGAAAACACAGGCTCCTCTGATTCCGTAGGTAAGTACAGCCTTATCTGATAATAAAAATGCAATTACAGAGGTAATTCCATAGCCAATAAGCATTACATTCTGGCATCTCATAACCGTAAGCAGTTGTCCAAACAGACCAGTAAATCCCAAGAATCCACTTCCTAGCATAACCACCATCAGATCAAATTTATAAGGTGAAAGATCTGTATTATAAAAAACTGATAATACAGGCACTCCCAAGAGCCAGGCTCCGGTCATACACACCAGAGTTAATCCTACAACCAGCCCTGATTGTACGAATGTAGTTTTAAGATAGTCCTTATATCTGCCCTCATCCCACATAAGCGAAACCTTATGCAGAACAGGATTAAAGATAAAGGTTACTAAAAGCTGAACCACAAAAACCGGCATAACAATATAACCATATATTCCCTGAGTTACATCGTCCATATATCTATCTATAGAATAACGAGGTGCCGCTCCTATATAGGTTGTCATGAAGCCACCCAAACAAAGAGGCGCCATAACAAGAAGAAGTTTCCATACTTTCTTCATAGAATAATCTTTTTTCTCAGATATGAATTCCTTAGTAAGTACAATAAAAAGGCCACATAAAATATATGTTACTATAGTACTGATAATAGTTGATACAAGAAGATTTCTTGTTATAAAAAGAAGTATAGCCCATAGGATGATAGTTATAATCATTCTAAGAGACAAACATTTTGCTGCAACATCCAGCCTGTCATTCTTCTGATACTCTGCCTGGAATATATCCTCATAAGCATCTGGGATTTTGAATAAACACATCCATATAACTATAGCCGTTTTTTCAGACGAATAAGAATTTCTATTAGCTGACCATAAAACATAAGCAATAGAAATAAGTCCCATGGCAATACATGTAATAATACGCGACCTATGATATTCTTTAAAAACATATTCACGGCTCACATCAGATACCTGAAAGGAACGGCTTCCATATTTACCTATATTAAGAAATAAATTATTACTTGTATTTCCAATGGTATATATTCCCGCCGCAACAGGCCCAACTGTATGTGCCATAACTATCAGCAGTATTACTGACTGAAAAGAAAGCAGCATACTACCAAACATATTCCAGAAAGCAGAACTTCTGTCAATATTTTTACTTTCTGTCAAAAACCTTTTAACTATTTTCATACTATACAATATACACTTTCTAACTATGATAATTATCTCAAAATCCATATAAACAAATATATATAATCCTAAGATAAGTTCTCATTTATTCAGCTTTACAGGCTATGGGCAAATCATTTATATACTTACACTTATTAATCAGTAAGGATATTCTTAGCCTTTTCATATTCATCCCTTTCAAGGAATGGGAACATATCATCAATTGGAGGTGATACAATTTTTCCATCAGGAAGAACCTTAGATGAAAGCTTTGGTGAGAATATCTGTTCATCAGATACAACCACATCCACCATAACAGGCCCCTCAGAAGAAAGTGCTTCATTTATGATATCGTCTATTCCATCAAGTCTATCTATTCTGAAGAATTTAAAGCCAAATGTATCTGCCAGCTTATCAAATGGAGGGAAGCTCACCCCATTACCCTTGCAGACTCCAACCAGTCCATTCTTAAAGAGATTATTCTGGGTCTGTCTTATACTATGATAACCATTGTTATTCATGATAAAGAGCTTAAAATCAAGATTTTCCTCTCTTATTGTTTGGAGTTCTTGTAAGTTCATCATAAGAGATCCATCACCATCAAGGCATATAATTCGTTTATTATAAGCAGAAGAATCATCAGAAATACCACCATTTACAGATTCCGAATTTTCCACCTTAAGTCTGCCCTCTTTTATATCTCTTCTGGCAATAGCACCACCCAGAGCAGCAGGAAGACCATAGCCCATACTTGCACAACCAGAATTTGTAAAGAGTCTTGTTTTGGACTTAATAACTGCACTCTGGAAACCAATTACGCAGGCCGAACCATTTCCAGTTATACAGGCATCATCCTCTGCCATATCCTCAAAAAGCTTCTTTGCAAAAACATAAGGATTAAGTGGCTGATCAAGATCATAATACTCAGGAAGAACTGCAGGATACTTCTCATTTAATCCTCTTGAAAATTCAAGCCATGTTTTATGATTATCAAGAGCCTTAGTAGTCCTTGCATACTTACCGCCATCTATACCACGTATAAGAGCCTGCATCAGATCCTTTACATCTGCATGGACCTTCATATCTGGTCTTACAGTTGGCTTCTCCAATTCATTTGCATCTATATCACATATAATCTTATATGCATTCTTAGCCCAGTCCTTAAAATTATAGCCTACGAGACGTATATTAAGTCTTGAAGCCAGCACCAGAATAAGGTCTGCATTTTCAACCGCAAAATTCCCACCACGGGTTCCTACTGTACTTGGTCTGCCCACAAAATATTCATTATCATCACTAAGAGTATCATGAGCATTCCAGGCTGTAACAACAGGTATCTCCAGTTTCTTAACAAGCTCAAGGAATTCACTTTCTCCATCAGCAAGTCTTATACCTGTACCCGCAAGAATAAGCGGTTTCTTAGCCTCAGCAATTTTCTTAAGTATATCAGCTGCCATTTCATCTCTTACCTTGTCTGGTTCTTCCTTTGCAAGAAGCTCTGACTCTTCATTACTTCCTGTAAAATGTACCAGATCATCAAGTTCAATTCTTGCAGCCTGTACATCAAGTGGAATATCAATCCATACAGGACCTCCTCTTCCATGAGTTGCAAGGAAAAGGGCTTTTTCCAGATGATAGGCAATTTCTTTTTCATCTGTAACCATAACAGCATATTTAGTCATATTACGAACACTTTCAACAATCTGGTATTCCTGATCTCCCAGCTGTCTAAGTGGAACATCAGTTGACCAGGTGGTAGTCTCTCTCTTAACCTGTCCGGACACAACAAACATTGGGATAGAATCAAGCCAGCCACCAAGTACACCTGTCATTGCATTTGTACCACCAGGACCACTTGTAACATTTACTGCCGCAAGCTTTCCTGTAAGTCTTGTGTAGCCTTCTGCCGCAACAGCACTACCCTGCTCATTATGATTAAATATAAATCTAAGTCCTTCCTTATGTCCCAGACTATCATTCAGGTGCATAGCTCCTCCACCTGTTACTCCGAATACTGTGCATATGCCATTGTCCACCAGAAAATCTGCTACATAATCTGATAATTTCACTATCATCTGTCTACCTCTCGTTTTTTCAAACTATATGTCATAATTTAAAAATCAAAATACTAATAATTATAAAACCAGCATATTATCTATGTTTAATATATTTATCACTAATCTACATATAAAGAAGTTGTAACAAACTCAACCTCAAGCCTATCCTTAAGCTCTGCCAGCTTATCCTTGGCATACTGATTAAGCTCAGCTGTTCTATCCTTTATAAATGTATATTCCATATCAGGATTAATAAAATTAAGCTTGTCATCACTATATCCATCAAAACCAGCTACATAAACCTTCTTTAACCCAACCTTTGCCATAACCTTAAGAAGCATTATAAAGGAGTTATCTATAATTTCAGCCTCTTCATCAATAAGGCTGCTATAGTTAAGGTTATAATCGAACATAGCTGTACGACTTGTTACATTTGAAGTTCCAATAAGCTCCAGATTCTTTCTCTTCTTTGAAAGGACCGTAGACATCTGAAGATATCTCTTTGAATTGCTTACAAATACCATATCAGGCTCAAGCCTTGTTGGAACATAGTTAATGGAAATAATTTCTACATTTTCTCTATTCTGTCCCTCAAGGAAGCTCTTTATCTTATCTTCTTCATCAACTACGGTTTTTCCCGGACCGATTATAAGAAGTGTTTTATCTGTCAGAGCCTGTCCGAGCTTTTCAAGGCTCTCCGAGTCATCTATATCATTGCTCTGATATTCAAGATAGAGATTTTCCATATATTTCTTATCATAAAGAAGCTTCTTCTCCCCCTCAAGTCTTGATAAAAGTTCATTTATGGACTTTATTGAAAGAGTCTTCTTGTTCATAAGATCTGCCACATAATTTGGATGGCAGTCATTTGATGCAGCCAGGTAAAAGAAAAGATTATATCCCCAGGTTGCAGGCTGATAAAAATTCATTATATTTGCATCTATAGCCTCCAGCATCTGGCTGATATGATAATGCTTTCCATAATGCTCATTCATATGCATTGCTACAAGCTCTATAGGTGCATTTCCCGCACTCTTACCCATACCATATAAGGTTCCATCCACCAGCATGGTACGCTCTGTATCATAAGCAAGCATGGCAATACAGTTTGCATAACCCATCTGGAAATTATTATGGCCATGGTATCCAAGTGATATGGATGGATCAAGCCCCTTATCCAGAAGGTCTATAAAATGTGTCAGATTATTCTGATGCATAAGTCCATAGGTATCAACCATAGAAACAGCATCAGGTTTCACTTCATTTGCAAGACGAATCAGATCAAGCATCTCTTCATCTGTGTAACTTGTAACTGATACCAGCTGGGCGAATACTATATAACCCAGTTCCTTAAGCTGACGGCAAAAGTCCAAAGCCTGAACTCTAAGATGTTTCTTGAAGATAACTCTGATTCCATCAATATAGGCTTCACTAGCTGGCTTTATGTGATCTATAGAACATGTGCCATAATCAATCATGCCAAGAGCAATCTTGCCCTTCTTATCTACAGCCCCGTAGATTTTCTCCATGCAGTCAGTATCAGGCATGATGCTGCGATTTATATCAAACTCTCTCCTGTCATCCAGAAAACCAAGTTCAATATAATCCACATCTGCATCAATAAGTCTTTCATAAATACTAATCAGATTATCATGACCAAAGTTCCAGTCATTAAGATATCCACCATCTCTGATGGTACAATCAAGAAGCTTTAAGTCTCTCATCTTATTATCCTTTCCCTTGTTATTATTGTTATTTTTCTTATTATCATCTTTTATATCTTTATTTTGATTTACTTTATCTATATCAATGGGACCAGTTTTTTCTTTAAAGATACTTCTTCCCTTATCTATGCCTCTTCCAATCATATTATTCCTATCTTCTTGTTAATATATTATTTATAGTCCATTCAAATTCAATTCAAATTCAATTCAAATTCAATTGAAATTCAATTCAAATTCAATTTCAATTCAAATTCAATTCAAATTCAATCTTAAAATACATTTCTAAACACTAGTTTTAAATAATAAGCTTTAAATAATAAGCTTTAAATTATAAGCTTTAATCTATCTATAATAATATATCCATCAAAATTATTCCATATAATTCTATCTATTTATTATAGTTTTCTATAATTTCAAGCACCTGTCCTGGATTTTCCGCAATACCTATATTAGGATACTCAGCTACAGCATCAAGAGATCTAAAACCATAGCCATAGGTTACGCCTATAAAATGGACACCAGCTGTATCCGCTCCAATAGCATCATTATCACTGTCGCCTATCATTACAGTTTCATCCAGACTAAAGCCTAAATCATCTATGGTCATCTTAACCACATCCGCCTTAGTAAGATTGGCAGCAATATTGGAACCATGAATCACATCAAAATATTTAGCAAGTCCCTTATCCTCCAAAAGACTTATAGCCATATCCTCTCTTTTATAGGTGGCCACACCTACCCTGTAGCCCTTATCCAAAAGGTCTTTCAGAAGCTCCTCCAGTCCCTCATAATAATCAGCCTTATAAATATCCCCCTTAGGATATTCCTGTCTAAAATAAGTCATAGCCTCCATGGCCTCTTCATGGGATACACCATACAAACGTTCAACCGCAAGGCTTACAGGAGGACCTATAAAGGTTTCAAGTTCTTCCTGATTAAGCTCCCTGTAGCCAAACTTTTTTATCATCTTTTTAACAGTTGCAATTACTCCAAGACCTGTATCAAGAAGTGTTCCATCCAGATCGAATATTACAGATTTTATCATATTCCAAAACTCTTTCTATTCATATTTTTATAAAGTAAATCTTTAAAACAAAAACTCAAATCCCCGGAGGGTCTTAAGCTCCGGGTTTTGATAATACTAAAGCAATTTTTCATTATAACATAAAGATAAGCATATATACTTATCAATTCATATATTTATTAATTCGTATATTTATTAATTCATATATTTAAATTGGCAATATATTAATTATCTTCTCCAGTAAGAAAATCAAATGTAAGCTGACTGGTCTTTGGCATATCACCCAGTATCCCCAGCTCCGCCATCTTATCAATAACCGTAGATGAAATCTTGGCTCTATCCTTAAGCTCCTGCTGTGACAGGAAAAGTCCGGCCTTTGCAGCCTCTTCCATTTGGATTGCCGCAGACTCACCCATCTTATCAATAGCAAGGAAGCTAGGCATGATCATTCCATCAACAATCTGGAACTCCTTAGCCTTTGCACTATATATATCCATAGGAGCAAACTTGAAGCCACGAGCATACATTTCCTTAACAATCTTCATATCCTTAAGAAGGCCCTTTTCTGTGGCTGTCATCTTATTCTTATCCATAGCCCTGTACTGGGCCAGAACTCCATCAAGGTGATGTACTCCCTGGCACATAATTTCATAGGAAAATGCATCTGCACGGATACTGAAATAAGCCGCATAATATGCCAGCGGATAGTATATCTTATAATAAGCAACTCTCCAGGACATCATAACATAAGCAACGGCATGGGCCTTAGGGAACATATACTTAATCTGCTCACAGCTCCATATATACCAGTCAGGCACACCATTTGCCTCCATCTTAGCCTTGAAGTCCGGCCATTCGTCGCATTTGCCCTTAGCAACTATACCCTTTCTGACTCGCTCCATTATGGTAAATGCATCTGATGAGTCAAGCCCCTGATTCATAAGATAAACCATAATATCATCACGACAGCATATGGCACTGGCCAGCTTACACTTACCTTCCTGAATAAGCTTCTGGGCATTTCCAAGCCAAACGTCTGTACCATGAGAAAGACCTGCTATACGGACCAGATCCGAGAAGCTCTGTGGGTCCGCATCGATAAGCATCTGCATGGCAAATTCAGTTCCGAACTCAGGAACACCAAGAGAGCCAAGAGGAATACCATCTATATCCTCCGGAGTGATCCCAAGAGGTTCTGTACTCTTAAAGAGCTGCATAACCTTCTTATCATCCAAAGGAATATCTGTAGCCTTAAGACCTGTCAGGTCCTCCAGCCTCTTGATCATGGTAGGATCATCATGACCAAGTATATCAAACTTAAGTAAGTTGTGGTCAATGGAATGATACTCAAAATGTGTTGTAATGATATCAACACTCATATCATTTGCAGGCTTCTGTACCGGTGTGAAGCTATAAATTTCTTCATCATCAGGAGTTACTATGATACCACCAGGGTGCTGTCCTGAAGTTCTCTTTACTTCTACACAGCCCTTGGAGAGTCTCTCCATTTCAGCCCAGCGTTTTTCTACGCCCCTGTATTTACAGTAATCCCTGACAAAGCCCATGGCTGTCTTGTCGGCCACGGTACCTATAGTACCAGCTTTAAAGGAATGGTCTTTTCCGAATATTTCTCCTACATAGGCATGAGCCCTGGGCTGATACTCACCGGAGAAGTTAAGGTCAATATCAGGCTCCTTATCACCCTTGAATCCCAGGAAAGTTTCAAATGGTATATCCTGGCCTTCCTTCTTCATCTTGGTTCCACAATTAGGGCATACAGCATCCGGCATATCGCATCCACATTCACCAGCATAGGCCTTAACTCTTTCACTATCGAACTCCGTGTAGAAACAGTTAGGACAAAGATAATGGGCAGGAAGAGGATTAACCTCTGTGATACCTGACATGGTAGCCGCAAAGGAAGAGCCTACAGAACCACGGGAACCTACCAGATAACCATCATCATTTGACTTCCAAACCAACTTCTGGGCAACTATATACATAACCGAGTAACCATTACCTATAATGGAATTAAGCTCTCTGTCAAGTCTATCAACAACAATATCAGGAGGATTAGGTCCATACATTTCATGCATCTTGTCATAGCAGATCTGCCTAAGTATCTGGTCTGAGTTTTCAATTCTAGGCGGCGCCTTATCTGGACGTACAGGAGATATCTTATCAATCCACGAAGCAATAAGATTAGAGTTTGTAATAACAACCTCCTTAGCCTTATCCTCTCCCAGATAGGAAAATTCTTCAAGCATCTCATCTGTAGTTTTGAAATAAAGAGGCGGTTGTTTTTCCATAGCATCCTTAACAAGATTTAAATTAAGGGCTCCGCCACCACGTTCATCTCTTTCTCTCTTAAGTCTCGCCTCTTCCTCTTCCTTCTTCTTGGCTGACATACCCTTATATTTGGTACTTTCCAATATAATAGCTCTTGATATGGCATCCTCAGGATCCATAAAATGCACGTCACCCGTAGCAACTACCGGCTTATCATACTTTTCTCCCAGAGCAACTATTTCACGATTTATATTCTGAAGGTCTTCGACAGAATTGATTCTATCCATCTTCTCATCATCGATCAGATACTGGTTATTGCCAACCGGCTGTATCTCCAGATAATCAAAAAATCTGACAAGTCTTTCTATTTCCTCATCCTCAGCTCCATCCAGTATAGCCTGGTAAAGCTGGCCTGATGCGCAGGCTGAGCCCACAATAAGACCTTCCCTGTATTTTTCAATAAGGGACATAGGTATACGAGGCTTTCTGTTGAAATAGGTTATATGAGCCTCTGAAATAAGCCTGTAAAGGTTTGTTCTACCTATTTCATTCTTTATAAATATAATTCCATGATAGCTCTTAGCCTTCTTTATGGAATCAACGGAAGCACTTCCCATCTGGTTCAGGTCATCCACAGTCCTGGCACCTGATTCATTTATCATACGAAGAAGTCTGACAAATATTTCAGATGTAACCTCTGCATCATCACAGGCTCTATGGTGGTGGGCATTGGTCAGCTTGAAATAATGAGTCAATCTGTCCAGATTATATCTTCCCAGTTCAGGAAGGAATATATATGCAAGGGTCATTGTATCAAGAGCTGTAAAGTCATATTCCAGTCCAAGTCTTCTTGCATTTACCCTGATAAATGTAGTATCAAATGTAGCGTTATGGGCTACCAGCATGGCTCCCTGACAGAATTCCAGGAACCTTGGCATAACCTTGTCAATGGTATCGGCATCCTTAACCATGTTGTCATTTATGGATGTCAGCTTTTCTATGATATAAGGAATAGGTTCCTCTGGATTAACAAATTCAGAAAATCTTGAGATAACATTTCCAGCCCTATCAAGTCTTACCGCGCCAATTTCTATAATCTTACATAATTTGAAGGAAAGACCTGTAGTCTCTATATCGAATACAACATATTCACTATCCAGACTCTGACCATGACCATTCATAACAAGAGTCTTTATATCATCTACAAAATAACCCTCGACGCCATAGAGAATCTTGAAATCATCAGGAGCCTTGGCTTTCTTCAGAGCCTTATTGGCAACAGGGAAGGCCTGGACCACACCGTGATCAGTAATGGCGACCGCCTTGTGGCCCCATTCTACTGCTCTCTGAACTGCCTGTTCCACATCCAGCACTGCATCCATTTCACTGTATTTTGTATGAAGGTGGAGTTCCACTCTCTTCTCTGGAGCATTGTCCTGTCTTTTCACCCTAAAATCTGAACTTTTCTTAATTCCATCTATTTTATTAAGTATAAGCTCCTTAGACCAGCTGTCTCTCTCAGGAATACCCTTAACAAGTATAAAGCTTCCCTCAGGCATATCCTCCATAATTGCTTCTACATCATCATTTTTTACGAATATTTTAAAGCCTATAGAGTCTGTAAAGTCTGTAACATAGCCTGTAATGATGGTCTTTTCATTTCTGATAGGCTTGGTTTCTATACTGAAAACCTGTCCCCTGACCACAACAAAATTAGGGCTCTCTTCAACAATGGAACCAACCTCTACTAATTCACCCTCTGTATTTTTTCCATAGAAGCAGTCCATGTCGTTGTAATTTTTTCTTCTGTAATCTTCAACTCTTTTCTTATAATCCTTTTTATGTTCAGTCTTATCTTCTGTTTCTGTAGGACCATATTCAAGAACTACCGCATTATTTTCACGGTCATAGGTCTGCATCATTTTTGATTCCAGTTCATTTTGTTTCTGCTCTGTAGGTGAGTCACTTACAGGCATTGATTCCAACAGGTCTTCAATCATTCTCTCCTTGATTTTGGGATTCTCCACCAGGCGCACCACCGTATTGGCATTAATACTAAACTTGGACATAAGAAGATGGTTAAAAAACTTCTCAATCTCAGCCTTAAGTTCAACTGCCATAAGGCCCTCAGGAATATCTATATTTATTGAATTATTCTTTACGTCAAGCTTTCCCTTCTTAACAAGTGTATATGCAACCGGACTTTTAGTCTTTAATTCCTCAAGCATACTATCCATATGTAATTCAATAAGATTAGGTAGTGTATACTGAGTTGAAAGAGTATATCTTTCCTCTATCACAACCTTTTTTTCAACATAGGGTCCAAACACAAATACCTTAACAGCCTCTTCAGCACTTTTTATATAGTCCCACGGCAAAAGATGATTTGATCTTATTCCTATATAAAGTGTATTTGTAGACTTTACAAGATCTATACATGTAACCCAGACATCATCATAATAATCAGCCACATCACCAAGATTGATTCCAGGAAAAACATCTTTAAATAATTTTTCTTCCAAATAAAACAACTCCTTTTTTAACTGATAACGAAAACAAATTCTGATCAAATCATCATCATATTTCAACCAGAATTTGTTTTATACTTTCAAATATTATTATTCACAAACAATTTAATACTTAATTATGCCTTATTACCCTTAGTTTTCCTGCCAATTATCCAATTCTTCCTTTAGCTCACTAAGCAGCTTATCCTGTGGTACCTTTCTAAGTATCTGTCCCTTCTTAAATATAAGTCCCACTCCATCTCCGCCGGCTATTCCAAGGTCAGCTTCTCTAGCCTCTCCCGGACCATTAACTGCACAACCCATTACTGCCACCTTTATATTAAGGTGCTTGTAGTTACTAATAAGCTTTTCCGTTTCATTTGCCAGCCCAATAAGATCAATATGTGTTCTTCCACAGGTTGGACATGATACCAGAGTTATGCCATCATTTCTAAGCCCCAGGGTTTTTAATACAAGCTTTGCTGTTTTAACCTCTTCCACAGGGTCTCCTGTAAGGGATACTCTTATTGTATCTCCAATTCCCTTATTCAGGATAATTCCAAGACCCACAGATGATTTGATATTGCCGCTCCACAAGGTTCCTGCTTCTGTGATTCCAACATGAAGAGGATACTTAGTCTGCTCAGCTATAAGGTCATGAGTCTTAACAGACATAAGAACATCAGAAGACTTAATACTGATGACGATATTATCATAGTCCTGCTCTTCTATCATTCTCACCTTATCCAGGGCGCTGGCTACTATTCCTTCAGCCGTCACGCCTCCATACTGGTCTATAAATTGCTGTTCAAGGGAACCACTGTTAACTCCAACTCTTATAGGTATATCTCTCTTTTTAGCAGCATCCACAACTGCCTTAAGATTATCTGCAGATCCAATATTTCCAGGATTGATACGTATCTTATCAGCACCTGATTCAATAGCCATGATAGCTAGCTTATACTGGAAATGTATATCAGCCACAAGTGGAACATGAGTTCTTTCCTTAAGCTTTTCAAATGCTCTGGCAGCCTCTTCTGTATTGGCTGTACACCTTACAATATCACAACCAGCCTCTTCCAGCTTAAGTATCTGATCTACTGTAGCATCTATATCAGAGGTTTCTGTGTTAGTCATAGACTGTATGGCAATAGGACTGCCTCCACCTATAACAACATCTCCAATTTTAATCTTCTTAGTATCTTGTCTATATGTCATGTCTGCCTCCACCTAATTATCCATGTAAAACATTTCCCAGATCATTAAAGAATACAAAAATCATGAGCAGCATTAAAAGAACCACACTTACCGCCGTAACCACCAGTTCCTTATCCTTTGGAACAGCCTTTCCTGAGATGGCTTCTATAAGAACAAATACTATTCTTCCTCCATCCAAGGCAGGAATAGGAAGAAGATTCATTACTCCCAGATTGGCACTGAACAGTACTGCAAGATTAACAAGATTCAGGATTACCACAAGAAATTGCACTGCAGCCGTTTCGTCCTCAGTTTCTTCCTTAGCCGTCTCGATTACATCATTTACAACCTTGCCCATTCCCACAGGACCCATAAGACTATCCTTTCCTGCCTTACCAGTCACCAACATCTTCAGGGAATATACCACAGCCTTTATCTGAAATCTGACCTCATAAACAGAGTATTGCATTTCTTCCACAATACCGGTTGCCATCCTTCCTCTGCTCATGAAACCAAAATAATAATTGCCACTTTCCTCATCCAGTCTTCTTGTGATTGTAGCATTATATTCCTTGCCGTCTCTAAGATATGTTATGTCAACTGGTTTATCTACGTCATTAACCATAGAATAAAGAGTAATCTCGCGATAATTATAGATTCTCTGACCATCCAGCTTTATAATCTTATCACCCTCTTGAAAGCCAGCCTCCTCTGCCGCACTTCCAACACTTACAGAATCCAGTACCGGCTCATCAATTACATAATAATGACAGATTATTATGGAAAGGAGAAATGCAAGAACAAAGTTAAAAAAGGGACCCGCAAAAAGTACAGACAGCCTGGCCAGAACTGATTTAGAATTAAACCCATTGGCATCATCGGATTCTTCAGCCATTCCCTCCATAAGACAATATCCTCCAAGAGGAAGTGCCCTGAGAGAATAGGCAGTATCCTTCTTTCTCCAGGTCGAAATCACAGGACCCATTCCTATAGCAAATTCATTTACCTTTATTCCATTCATCTTGGCAAAGATAAAATGTCCGAACTCATGAACGAACACTATAACGCCAAACATAAGAATCATTGCAATAATATTCATAAATTAATCAAACCTTATATTTTTCTCTTAGTAATTGATCTGTCCAGTCTCTTGTTTCAAGTATGTCACTTAAAGATGCATCCTTTATGACCTTATGCTGGGACATAGCATATTCAATCATATCATAAATCTGCAGGAAACTAATTTTGCCCGCAAGAAATGCAGCGTTGGCATGTTCATTAGCTTCGTTCATTACTGTTGGCATAGAGCCACCTATATTACTTGCTTTGATGGCAAGAGGTATACCTCGGAAGGTTTCATAATCAGGCCTCTCTATAACTATACTACGAATTTTTTCAAAATCCAGTCTGTCACCTGCAAGAAATCTTCTTTCAGGATAATAAAATGCATATTGGATAGGAAGCTTCATATCAGGAGTACCAAGCTGGGCTATAATTGCTCCATCCTGGTATTCTACCGCAGAATGAATAATGCTCTGAGGCTGTATTAAAACCTCTACATCCTTAATATCCGTATTAAAAAGCCAGTGTGCTTCGATTACCTCAAGTCCCTTATTTACCATGCTGGCACTATCTATGGTAATCTTGGCTCCCATTGACCAGTTTGGATGTTTAAGAGCCTGTTCTACGCTTACATTTTCAAGCTCCTCCCTTGTTCTTCCCCTGAACGGGCCTCCCGATGCAGTAAGAAGAATTCTGGCAATCTTATTCTGACTGTTTCCCTGAAGACTCTGGAATATGGCACTATGCTCACTATCCACAGGAAGAATCTTAACTCCCTTTTCTCTTGCCCTTTTCATCACAAGATGCCCTGCAGTTACCAGAGTTTCCTTATTGGCCAGAGCTATATCCTTGCCCGCCTCAATAGCCGCAAGAGTAGGTTCTACTCCTATCATTCCCACAATAGCTGTAAGAAGCATCTCGGAATCAGGATGGGTACTCACTTCAATAAGCCCCTTCATTCCACTCATAACCTTAACAGACGTATCTGCAAGCTTTATTCTAAGAGCCTCAGCATCTTCTTCACTTGAAACAGAAACAAGCTCAGGTTTGAATTCCCGGGCCTGTTTCTCTACTAAATCAATATTCTTTCCACATGACAAGGCTACAACATGGATATCACCATTTGCTCTTACTATGTCAAGAGCCTGTGTTCCGATAGATCCAGTGGAGCCTATTATTGATATATTTTTCATTATTTACCTCATACCTGCTACAAATACGACCAGATAATAAATAATAGGTGCTGTAAAAATTATACTATCAAACCTATCCAGCACACCACCATGTCCCGGAATCAGTTTTCCATAATCCTTAATATCATTATTCCTCTTTATTGCAGAAGCAGCCAGATCTCCTATTACAGCAGGAATGGCACCCAATGCACAGATAATAAAAAGAGCTATTTCCACATGAGGTATGGACTCAATTCTGGTTTTAAGGAAAATTCCATAAATAAGTCCCAGAAGACCTGCTCCAACAATACCGCCTATAAGTCCCTCAACACTTTTCTTAGGACTGAGTTTAGGTGACATCTTATGCTTTCCAAATAGCATTCCTGTACAATAGGCAAGGGTATCATTTCCCCATGAGCATATGAATATAAGCACTACAAAATAGCCACCCTCATCCATCACTCTAATCTTATAGATATATGAAAGCATCACGCTGACATAGAAAAATGACATAAATGCCGCCATTATTTCTCTGTCATGATACTTAGGAAATCTAATAACATACGCTGCCAGTATCGCAAGAAGATATGTGATCATAAGTGGAAGCGTAAGCCTTCCTAACTGAAATCCTTTGACTTCAACATTCCTAAATATCAACATAGCATAATATATGGCAGTCCAGACATAAGCCAGAACCGCTGGAGATCTTTTTTCTATTTCATAAACCTTGCATAGTTCATACACTCCCACCAGGGAAAGCGCCATAATAGTTAGTCCTGTAAAAGGACCTCCCAGCCACAGCACCAGAATTGTAATCGCTACAAGTACAATGCCACTGATAAGTCTTGTTTTAAACACTACTTTAGTTCTCCAATCTAAATTTATGCCTCTGCGCCACCAAATCTTCTATCACGGCCATTGTAATAATCTATAGCCTTCTTCAAAGCCTCTTTATCAAAATCTGGCCAAAGGGTATCACAGAAATAAAACTCCGAATAAGATATCTGCCAAGGCAGGAAATTGGATATTCTAAGCTCCCCGCTGGTTCTTATAAGCAGATCAGGATCTGGAATATCCCCTGTATCTAGTCTGGATGAAACAAGTTCTTCATTTATATCTGAGATGTCAAGCTTTCCATCCTTTACATCCTGGGCTATATTCTGAATTGCTCTTGTGATTTCATCCCTTCCACCATAATTAAGGGCAACATTGAACTGAATTCCCGTATTATTCTTAGTGGCTTCTTCCAGATCTTCTATAGCCTTTATTATATCCTTATCAAGCCGGTCTCTTCTTCCAATAACACGAACTCTCATATTGTTCTTCATAGACTTATCTATAGAGCGTCTTAGAAAGTCTCTAAGAATTGTCATTAGACCTGTAACCTCTTCCACAGATCTTTTCCAGTTTTCAGTAGAAAATGCATATACCGTAAGATACTTTATACCAAGATCCCATGCATCCTCAATTACCTGTTCAAGATTATCCGCTCCGGCCTTATGACCAAAGTTACGTGGCATAAGACGTTTCTTGGCCCATCTGCCGTTTCCGTCAAGTATTATGGCAACATGCTGAGGTATCTTATATTCCTCATTATCTGTCTTTTTATTAGATGTATCAGACATTATATATAGTCCTCCAGATTATACAGTCATTATATCCTTTGTCTTACTCTCAATAAGACCATCGACCTTCTTTATAAACTTATCTGTAATCTTCTGGATTTCATCTTCCTCATCTGCCTGCTGGTCCTCAGAAATTTCTCCTGCCTTACACTGCTTCTTAACAGCTTCATTTGCATCACGTCTTGCATTTCTGATTACAACCTTAGCTTCCTCGCCCTTCTTCTTTATATCCTTGGCAAGCTCCTTACGTCTTTCCTCTGTAAGCTCAGGGAAGTTAAGGATAACATTCTTTCCATCATTATTAGGAGTAATTCCAAGATCTGATCCCAGGATAGCCTTCTCAATTTCCTTAACCATCTTTGCTTCCCATGGAGTGATCTTTACAATTCTTGCTTCAGGAACAGAAACATTGGCAACACCCTGGATATTAGTCATTGTTCCGTAATACTCAACCTTGATTTTATCAAGAATATGTGGGTTGGCACGGCCAGCTCTTATTGTTGAATACTCTGTCTCAAGGTTCTCGATAGTTTTCTGCATTTTCTCTTCATATGGTTTCATCTTATAAACCTCCCTAATACTTTTATTATTTTCATAAATTTATGTTTCTTTTATTTTATGCACTTATCATTTTATTAAATTCATATTTTATATACGTATTTTAATTTTGTTTTTGATTTTATTTTTAATTTTGTTTTTAATTCTAATCTTAATTTTGTTTTTAATTCTAATCTTAATTTTGTTTTTAATTTTACTTATAAGCTTTTATCTAAGCTTTTATCATAGTACCGATTTTCTCTCCAGATACAGCTTTTATTATAGATCCCTCCTCATTAAGTCCGAAAAGAAGCATAGGCATATGATTCTCCATTGCAAGTACTGCGGAAGCAAGATCTATAACTCCAAGCTTCTTATCTACAATGTCAGACATCTTCATTGTGTCAAACTTCTTAGCGTCAGGATTCTTCTCAGGATCACTGTCATATACTCCGTCGATAGACTTTGCTGAAAGTATGATATCACACTTTGTTTCGATAGCTCTAAGTACAGTTGCCATATCTGTTGAAAAATATGGATGACTTGTTCCGCCAGCAAAAAATACAACATATCCCTCTTCCATATATTCTATTGCCTTATCTCTGACAAATGTTTCTGTAAGATCTCCTATGGCATAAGGAGATGTAATTTTACACTTCATTCCTGCCCTTCTAAATGCATCTGCCGCATAGATACAATTCATAACAGTGGCAAGCATACCAATCTGATCAGCCTTTACCCTGTCCATTTCATTTGAACTGCGGCCTCTCCAGAAGTTTCCACCACCTATTACTATTCCAACCTGGATTCCCTTATCAACAACCTTTTTTACTTCCAGGGCCACTCTTGTAACCTCTTCATCAGAAAAGCCATGATGAGCATCTCCAGCCAGTGCTTCTCCACTGAGTTTAAGTAATATCCTATTAAGTTCCATTTTATTACTATCTCCTTATAAAAGATTAATATTTTAAATTATACATAAATAAGCATCAAAATAAGGCTTATTCAAATAAAACTTATTTAAATAAAACTTATTTAAATAAGACTTATTCATTGTTCAATAATAAAATTAATCCAGGCTTTCTATTTTCTCACTAAAATATTGATTAACATCCACCTGGGCATAGGTCTGTTCACACATACCATTCACTATGGCACCACTGTTAATCTGAACATCTCTGGATTTAATATTTCCAACTACAACAGCAGTTGAATCAACCACCACGTCTCCCTTTACATCCACATCTCCCTTTACAGCTCCAGCTATAACGGCAGAGATAGCAGAGATATTACCCATGGTAACAGATCCGGCGCCGATTTTAACCATGCCCTTGGAAATGATTTCGCCCTCGATATGAGCTCCACTTGTATAAAGTTCACCTGCGTTAATATTACCCAGTACACGGCCTCCGACCACCAGCTTTCCAGAGCAGCGGATATTTCCTTCTACCCTGCCTTCCATTTCTATATCACCATCAACATCAATATCACCACTGATAGTAGTTTCTCTTGTAATATATGTAGTATTCTCACTGAGGCCGGTAAGTTCTTCCTCACCCTTCAGTTCAAGTTCCAGTTGACTCATTATCATTCCTCCCCGACAAAATCATTCTCAGGTCAAATTAACCTCGTCCTCTTATTCTAACATAGAAAGGATTAAGTTAAAACCAGATAATTAAAACATCAAACAAATAATTATTTTTTAATTTTATTGATTATTTTTGATTTCAAGCAATTTATTTAAGATTTTTTTATTATTTTTGTTATATTTTTACAATTAATTTATAACTCGTTAACAGTTTGTTCATTTTTTAGGTTTATATTCTAATCATAGATTTTTCATAACTCTCTCACCCTATGAATAGTGTATCTAAGGCACCTCGTTTCGAGGTGCTTTTTTCTTTCTATTATTCCGATATTCTATTTCTCACATTATCCAATGTTTCTATAAGTTCCTTTTCCGGTTGTGGAGTCACCAGACTTACTAATACTATAACCAGAAGTGTAATAAGCATAGATGGAAGTACTGAATTGACCCCCAGAATATCACAAAGACTGGCTCTACCCTCATTATGTACAAATAAAGTTGCATATTTAAATACAGGGACACTTATCATTCCTGTAACAAGACCTGCCATGCACCCATATCTGTTCATTCTTTTCCAGGAAAGAGATAATGTAACTGTAGGGGCCATAGAGCATCCTAAGGTCGCTATAAATACGAGTATAGCGTTTAGTGTAAGCTGCTTAATATATGCATTTACCAAAAATATAACTATACAGATAACTATAGAACAAACAAGCAAATTAATCCTGTCCTTTTTTCTGTTAAGTCTAACAAGCCTGCCCTTATTTAATATATCCTCATACACACATACTATACAAAGATGAAGAGTTCCCTCTATAGTTACAAGGAATCCAATAACAAACAATACTATTAATAGAAATGCCATAGAATTCCCTGCACTTCCGGATTCCTTAAGTCTGTCAAAAAGAAGACTGACATATTCAGAAAGGGAGCTTGTAAGTCTTGCAGGATATAGATAACCACGCGTTATTCCTCCAAAGCAGGCTGCGGCAATGAATTCTATTACCACAAATACCATCATGATTCTTCTTCCCCTGATTATGTATCTTGCCTTTTTTACCGTGAAAAATGTACTTAAAAAGAATGGTGTTCCTGCAGCCAGAAAACCCATTGAAATAAGAGAGATATAATCCTGAACCGTAAGAAATTTGCCATCATGATAAAGCACATTCATATAATCACTGACACTTCCGGTTATATCTATGGACATCATATTTTTGACAAGCTGATCTATTCCCACAGAAAAATACATATAGCTTGTAAGAATGACAAGTATCAGAAGTAATACTACAGCCTTATAAGGAGCAGATTTTGCTATTCCTCTCATACCAAAATACCCCACCTCAAAGGCTATAAGCATAATAATTATAAATGAAATAATATTCTGATTACCCCCATAAATTTTGACTAATATATAGCCTAATTCCTTAAGCATAAATGCTATTATAACAATGGATAAAATAAGTATCTCCATAGCAGAAAAGACTCTTATATAATCTGTAGTACCCCCAAACCTTGAGCTTAAGTATCCAGGCAAGGACATAATCTCCTTGTCTCGTCTGGCATATCTCATAAGCTTAAAGGAATGGTTACTCCATATAAGCATCATACAAAGGAGTACACCAAAATACTCCCAGAATATACCCGCCCCAAAAAGGTAGAGGTAAAACGGAAGTAGAATAACACCGGCAAAACCAGTTATAAATAAAGTTGATACAAGTCCCAGTTCAATAGGATTTAGATTTCCCAGTGAGAAGGTGCGTATCTTCATCAGTCCCTAGTCTCCATAATGATCATATAATCCTGGCAGGAAATAATTCCCTTTTCCTGCTTTAGTTCGTTGCTGACCCCACGGGAATTATCGGCTGCCAGCCTAAAGTTTTCTATCTCATATTTGAAGCCCTTTTCAGTAAGGTCTCTAAGCTGGTCTCCATAGGGAAGTACCGAAACATAATGTCTCTTATAATCACCGTCCCTATAATAGAAGCTTATATTTTTTGATATTTCAACCTCTCCACGAGCCACCCTTATACGATTTTTCTCATCAAGAATATATGCCTCAATTTCTTCCTCTGCTGCAAGACGGAGCATTCTTATACAGGAAAGCTCATGGTCAAGCCTCCCGCCTGTTACCCCTATCATATATATTCTATCCGGTTTCATATCAATAGCCATTCTAAGAGAATGCTCAGTATCCGAATCATCCTTTATAGGATTCAAAACCTGCTTATTATCAAGCTGACTTAGCTTCTTATCCTCTCCCTCCAGAAGAGAATCATAATCTCCCACTGACAGGGATATAGGAAGCCCCGCCTCCATAGCCGTAAGAGTTCCTCTGTCAACTCCTATTACAAAGGGATCCTCTATAGACTTATAAAGATTTATAAGCTGGTCCTTATTAACATTTCCACATGCAACAATTATTATTTCCATTATTATTTTCTGTCCATTATATTTTTAAACTGAATCACATTATCACCTGTGTTGGGACCAAATATAGCCGAACCAGCAACTATAACATTGGCTCCTGCATCCAGTATACTTTCAAGATTATCAAGGCTTACTCCTCCATCCACCTCTATATCAAGATTCAAGCCTCTTTCATCTGATATTCTTCTTAATTCTCTCAATTTTTGGTAGGTAGCTTCTATAAAGCTCTGGCCCCCAAATCCAGGATATACACTCATAGCAAGGACCATATCCACCTGGTCAAGAATATCTTCAATGGCCGATACAGGTGTGTCAGGACTTATAGCTACACCAGCCCTTATTCCTAAGTCTCTGATTTTTGCCAGGTCGCCCCTTATATCATCTGTTGCTTCATAGTGGATTGTAAGTCCCCATATTCCAAGCTTAAAGAATGTCTCAAGATATCTTATAGGATCTATTATCATGGCATGAACATCCAGCTTTGCATTCGGCACAGCCTTTTTCACATACTTTATAACAGGAGGCCCAAATGATATATTAGGCACAAAATTTCCATCCATTACATCCACATGAATTACATCCGTACCTGCCTCTGTTGCTATTTTAAGTTCCTTTTCCATATGTCCAAAATCTACAGACAGCATAGACGGCGCCAGTATATTCATCTCATAGCCCTCCTTCTTCAACATTATATATAACTACTTTATGTCACATTTCCTTTATTAAAACAAGCAGCGGCATCTACAAAGTAGAAGCCGCCGATTATTTTAATAATAAATTATTGTTCCGGTTTAAAACAAATTACTCACTTTCATAAGACAAAGTAAGAGACTTGCTATACATATTAGAGACATCATTTCCTTCAGCATCCACTACTGTAAATGAAACCGTTCCATTGTTATATTGGAGTCCTTCGGCTGCTCCGTTTACCTCAAATGTACTTCCCATCTGTGTTACTGTATATACCTGATGATAACCATCGTTATCATTTACGTATACAGATACAGTAACATTTGTAGAAATAAGTGTTTCATCTGCTGTTGAAATAGTACCTGTTACAGTTCCCTTATATGTCTTTGATTCAGGACCATTACTTATTACTATATCAACTACCGTACCTTCTTTAACCTCAGTATTGGCAGCCACAGACTGTCTTATAACCTGTCCCTCAGGAACATTTGAATCAAATTCATAAGTTACATTTCCAACTACAAGACTGTTTGCTTCAAGACTTCCTCTTGCTACAGCCTCTGTAAGTCCGGAAAGATCAGGAACACCAACTGTTTTTTCCTCCTGTCCCTGGCTGATATAAATTGTAATAGCCTCACCAGCCTTAAGCTTGCTTTCCGCAGCAGGATCAGTTTTTATAGCATGTCCATTTTCAATTTCTTCATCAAATTTATAGGATCTGGTTGGTTTAAAGCCCTGCTGTTCAAGTGTATTATAAGCAGTATCTTCATCCATACCTCTTACATCTGCAACAGTAAGTTCTTCCGCTCCAGCACTTACTGTTATTATGATCTTAGTATCCTTTGGAATATCTGTCTTAGGTTCTACATTCTGACTTATAACATAGCTTTGCTTAACATCAACGGAATATTCTTCTATAAATTCAAAATTATTAAGTCCAGCTTCCTTAAGATCCTTTTCAGCAGCCTTTTCACTAAGTCCGACTACATCTATCATGGATACACTGGCTACCGCTTCTGTAGTGGTTTCCGTCTCCGTCTCAGCTTCTGCTGTGGTTGTTACAGATGCACCCTCTGTGGTTTTCTCATCGTCACCACCCCTGCTTCCGAAGTCAAACCAGCCCATCATATTTCCTATAAGCACAAATACTATGATGGCTACTATAACTGCAGCAGCTATACCACCTATCATTACAGCTTTTTCAAGCTTTGGATCAACATCCTCTTCATCAGTATCTCTGTCATCTACATCATCATAATCATCTTCCACCTTTTTAACACCATTCTTACTTGTTTTTCTAGGTGGAGCCTGCACCTGCGGTTCATCATCATAATAATCTTCATCCTGCTGATTAAGTAGAGCTTCTATTCTACTTCTATCAGGTCTGACCTCTGACGATTCAGGTTTCCTGGCCTGACCATTCGCATTACCAGCATAATGACCAGCCCCCTGATTTGTTCCATCCTCATAACCTCTTCTTGAACTTCCGTTCTTGATTTTAGCCATATCCTCCGGTGTAAACTGATGGGTAGGCGCTCCAGTTACAGTTGAAGGAGCAACAATAATATCTATATTTGGATTATCTCTTACTCTATTAAGATCTGCAATAAGAGCAGCTGCTGTAAGATATCTTCTTTCAGGCTTCTTCTGAGATGCTTTCATAATAATCTTCTCGAAGCTTGGATAAATATCTGCATATAGCTGTCTTGGAGGTATCATATCATTCTGAATATGCATAAGAGCTATAGCAACATTGGTATCCCCTTCAAAAGGAACCCTGCCGGTAACCATTTCATACATGGTAATACCAAGTGAATATATATCACTTCTCTCATCACTGTATCCGCCCCTTGCCTGTTCTGGTGATATATAGTGAACAGATCCTATACCAGTTGTGGACATAGTTGTTGATGTAGCAGCCTTGGCAATACCAAAATCAGTAACCTTAATGTTACCACTCTTTGATACTATGATATTCTGTGGTTTTATATCTCTATGAATAACATGATGGTCATGAGCAGCCTCAAGTCCTGAAGCAATCTGAATTGAAAAATCAATAGCCTGAGCCATACTTAGTCGTCCATTCAGATTGATATATTCCTTAAGTGTTATGCCCTCAACAAGCTCCATAACAATGAAATATCTTCCATCGTCTTCGCATACATCATATACACTTACAATATTAGGATGTGTAAGACCTGCTGATGATTGAGCCTCTGCTCTGAACTTTGAAACAAAATTCTGATCAGAACTATAGTCAGATTTTAATACCTTGATTGCAACAAATCTTCTAAGTCTCTCGTCCTTAGCACGATAGACTGTAGACATTCCACCGGTACCGACTACATCTATTATTTCATATCTATCATCAAGTATTGTTCCTGGTTTTAACATACTTTACCTCTTCTACACTGAAACTATTATTACGGAAATGTTATCATTTCCACCATAATAATTTGCTTTGCTAATTAATGATGTTACTGCATCATCCAGATCCTGGTTATCTTGAACGATATCCCTGATCTCATCATCCTCTACCATGTTGGATAAGCCATCCGAACAAAGGAGGATTCGGGTCCCTTCTCTCATATCTACCTCGAAAAAGTCCGGCATTGCCTCTTCTCTCGAACCCATTGCTCTAGTTATTATATTCTTCTCCGGATGATTCCGGCCTTTATTTCTATCCAGTTGACCATTACGGATAAGTTCTTCCACCAAAGAATGATCCATGGTTATCTGCTTTATATCGTCATCAACAATATAGAGTCTACTGTCCCCTATATTGGCAACATAAAGAGTCTTATTCATGACCACAGCGGCAACCATAGTAGTTCCCATTCCGAACTTTTCCTTATCCTTGTCCGCTTCCTTATACAGTTCATTACTGGCATACACGAAGGCTCGCTTCAGAAGTGATATAGGACTTCTGATAGTGGACTTTCTTATAAAGTCTATAACAACACTAATAGCATATCTGCTAGCAAAATCCCCGGCTGCATGTCCACCCATACCATCTGCTACAATATAGAGATTAGGAAGTGGTCCCACCGGTGTATCACTTACAAATATACTATCCTGATTATTACTTCGTTTTTTGCCCTTATCTGTTCTACCAATAGATATCAATGGTTATACTCCGTATTTTCTTCTAAGTTGTCCACAGGCAGCATCTATGTCACTGCCCATACCTTTCCTAATAGTAACATTAATTCGATTTTTTTCAAGTATTTTCTGAAAGTCCCCAACATTCTTCCTATTGGAACGCTTATATTCTCTTTCCTCAACAGGGTTAACAGGAATTAAATTAACATGGTATCCTCGCCCCTCCAAAAGTCTGGATAAAAGCTCTGCCATCTCCGGACTATCATTAACCCCTTCCATAAGACTGTACTCTATAGTTATTCTTCTCCCGGTCCTTTCAAAATAGTAATCCGTGGCAGCAAGTGTTTCTTCAATAGAATACTTATTTGCTATAGGCATGATAGTCTTTCTAAGCTTATCCGTAGGAGCATGAAGTGAAAGGGCAAATGTAATGCCCAGGCCTTCATCAGCAAGTCTTCTTATATTAGGAACTATTCCACAGGAGGATACGGTAATATTTCTGATACTCAGGTCGTAGCCTTCCTTACTTGTTATTATATGTATGAATCTAAGCAGATTATCATAATTCTGAAGAGGCTCACCTGTTCCCATAACTACTATATTAGATATGTCCTCTCCCGTATCATTTATAACTGTATATATCTGTCCAAGCATCTCTCCAGCTGTAAGATTTCTTATACAGCCTCCAATAGTAGAAGCACAAAAGGAGCAGCCCATGGCACAGCCCGCCTGAGAAGATATACAAACAGAATTACCATGATTATATCTCATAAATACAGTCTCTATCATCTGACCATCCTGCATCCTGAGCAGGTACTTTCTTGTACCATCCTGTTTTGATTCCTGATGAGTAACATATTGGACCTTAACCATATCCTGTTCCAGGCGTTTTCTCATATCCTTGGATATATTAGTCATCTTATCCGCATCCATCACATGCTTCTTATGCAGCCATTCATAAATCTGCTTAGCCCTAAATCCAGGCCAGCCGGCTTCTTTACAATATTCAGTTAATTGTTCCATATACATGGAAGTAATTTCTACTGCCAAAGCAAGCCCTCTTTCAAATTAAAATCACAGCCTTCATATAATACTTTTTAAGCCTTAATATGTCAAATTTTCTATCTATGGCCTATTTATTATATATTACAAGCCTTCCTCAAAATAGCATAATAGAAGCCATCACTTCCATCTATTCCCTGAAGAAATGTCTTATCCTCCACAAGAACAAAATCATTTCCTTCTTCCGATTCCAGAAACGCCTTCACAACCTCTCCATTTTCAGAAGGATTAATAGTACAGGTAGAATAGCATATACTTCCATTATCCTTCACATAATGAGAAGCATTCTTCAATATACCAAGCCCCTGTTCAGCCAAAAACCTTATAGATTCCTCTGTAACATGGTATTTGATATCATTTTTCCTTCCAATTATTCCAAGTCCCGAACAGGGAACATCTGAAAGAACCACATCGAATTTATCCCTTGCTTCAAGCCCTTCCACCTGCTTATCCAGAATATTTGCATCTCTTATTTCTATATTTATTCCACTTATATATTTATTGTCAGAAGCTATTTTCTTATTGTCAGAAGCTATTTTCTTATTATCAGAATACATTTCCAAATCATCAACCCGGGAAGCTTCCTGATCCATAACCAAAAATGGAATTCCCATTCTCTGGGCATTTTCTTCAATCAGACTAATTTTCTTCTGAGAAATGTCCCTGGAAAGAATAATTCCGGAATCTGACAATTCATAAGCCAAAAGACTCTTTCCCCCAGGAGCACTGCAAAGATCAAGCACCTTATCTCCTGGCTTTATCCCGGCATGCTCTATGGCATAAACCGAAGTCTCGTCCTGCACAATAAAAAGTCCATCCCTGTAGCCCGGAAGTCTGGAAATGCTATCGTAGCCACTTATTCTAAGGCATCTGCCAGAAATAAGTCCATCCTCAACCTTAATCCCCTTTTCTATAAGCCTTTTCTTATATTCATCGGTGGATATCTTATATTGATTTACCCTGATAACAGTATCATGCTCCCTATACTGATCTTCAAGTATAAGTCTGGTCTTTTCCTTTCCGTAGCTTTCTGTAAGAAGCCTGCATATCCACATAGGTGTTGAATACCTGCTTTCCTGGTTACTTACCAGATAGGAATCCAGCTTGCCCTCCTCATATACTCTGTCCACATTTCTAAGGAGTCCATTTACATAACCACTTAAGCCCTGATAGCCCTTGCTCTTGGTCATTTCCACAGCTTCAGCAATCACCGCCCTGTTAGGAATCTGATCCATATATCTTATCTGATAAATTCCCATCCTAAGTATTATCCTTATATCAGGCTTTATCTTCTTATTTGAACCCTTGGCCGAAAACTTGTTTATAAGAAAATCCAAGGAAAGCTTTCTTTCTGTAACACCCTCCACAAGTCTTGTTAAAAATGCCCTGTCTCTCTTATCCTCAAACTGATGTATGCGAAGGGCATTGCCAAGCAGGTCATTAACATATAAATTGTCATCTTCCACCTTCTTTAATATATCGAAGGCAACCTCTCTTACATTCATATATTTCCTCTATAAGATAGATGGTCATCCCAGCTTCTGACCTACCTTAACTAAATATCCATTTAAAAACGCCACTGTATCCATGGCCTTTTTGCCTTCAGGCTGAAGCTTTGTTATCTTAAGCCCCTTGTCCAAACATTTAACCACGAAGAATTTCTTTGTTACCTCAACAATAGTTCCAGGTTCAGCAGAACTGATAGCCTCACCAGCCTCTGTCTTATCCGATTCATCCAGTTCAACTATATCTGCCCCAAGTAATTTCATACTCTTACCATCCAAAGAGGTAAATGCACATGGCCATGGATAGAGACCTCTTATAAGCCTTTCTATCTTTTCAGCAGGCTGATCAAAGGATATATGTCCCATTTCCTTAGTAAGCTTGCCTGCATAGGTACTTTCCCGGTCATTTTGAGGAATTCTGTTTGCGCTTCCATTTTCAATATCGGTCATTGTTTTTACAACAAGGTCCGCTCCCATCACTGAAAGCTCCTTTGTTAGTGACTCTGTTGTATGTTTACCTATTGGAGTTGAAGCCTGACTTATGATATCTCCAGTATCCAGCCCCTTAGCCATATACATGATGGTAACACCAGTCTCTTCCTCTCCATCTATTATGCTTGATTCAATAGGAGATGCCCCACGATATTTAGGAAGAAGGGATGCATGAATATTGATACAGCCATATTTAGGAATATTAAGAACCTCTTCTGAAAGAATCTGTCCATAAGCAGCAACCACAATTATATCCGGGCAAAGCTGCTTTAACTGACTGACACTATCCTCTGCCCTAAGCTTTTCAGGCTGGTACACATCAAGCTCCAGCTCCAGTGCTGTTTTCTTAACATCTGATGCAATAAGCTTTTTTCCTCTTCCCTTTTCCTTATCAGGCTGAGTATATACACCCACCACCTGGTGACCCGCCTCATAGATTTTTCTAAGGGGAAGACTTGCAAATTCGGGAGTACCCATATATACAACTCGCATAAAAAATCTCCTATATCAATCTCCTATATCAATCCATTTTATTTTTTAATCTGAATTTTTAATTATGTTTTAAATTCTATTTTGATTTTATCTTAGTTTTAATCTTAGTTTAAATTATCTTTCTATTACTCTATCTTAGTCTTCTTGGTCCTCGTCGTAATCCTCATCATCGTAATATTCATCATCATCAGGATTAACAGGTTCAACCTTATAGAGACCATCTATAGCAAGATCCTTATAAAGAACACCATCAAGATGATCTATCTCATGACAAAGAGCCCTTGCAAGAAGCTCCTCTCCTTCTACAGTAATAGGATTCATGTTCCTATCAAGAGCCTTTACTATTACATGGGCAGGTCTTGCCACCTCACCCTGAAGTCCAGGAAGACTAAGACATCCCTCTGGCCCAATCTGTTCTCCATCACTTTCAACGATTTCAGGATTAACAAGAGCAAGAGGATTGCCATCCATAACATCTATAACCACAATTCTTCTGAGAACTCCCACCTGGGGAGCTGCAAGCCCAACACCATTTGCCTCATACATAGTATCAAACATATCATCGATAAGCTGGCTCAGTCTTTCCGTCATCTCCTTAACCGGCTTACACTTTTTTCTAAGTACTTCATCGCCATCTTCTCTGATTATTCTGATTCCCACGCTTTTTACCGCCTTTCTCTTTTTATAAGTAATTGTTTTATATTATTAATTTATATTATTCTCATAGGATTAAAATCATACTGAATCTCCAGATCCTTGGTTCTGGCAGGATTTAATCCCCTGAAACCACTTACCTGATTATATACCATTTCCAGAAATGTATTATATGAATTATCAGCCTCTCTGGTCACATCTATCAGCCTGTCATATCTTTCTGACTTAACATATATTACCAGCCTATAAACATTATTAATTCTGTAAATCATAGCCTGAGCAGGGCCTACCATATCAAAAATCACAGCCTCCTGCCCATCATTTGCACTTTCCTTTTCAATGGCATTCATATATTTCTTCATATCTGCAGATATCATATTTGCAGCACTTATAAGAACCTCTTCATCTGAACAGCTTATCAAAACAGCCAGAAGTTCAAATACAGGAGGAAAATGCAAAAGCTTTCTATAAGACATCTCATATTCAAAGAAGGATTTATAATCCTGGGCTGCTGCTGTTGTTATAGCATAATGCTCCGGCTGATAGGTCTGTATTACAACCTGCCCCGGAATCTGACCTCTTCCCGCTCTTCCCGCAGCCTGCGTAAGAAGATCGTAGGTTCTTTCAGCAGCTTCAAAATCACTATCAAAAAGTCCCAGGTCTGCAAGTATATTTCCGACTACTGTCACCTTAGGAAAGTCATGACCCTTAACTATCATCTGGGTTCCTATAAGACACTGGGCCTTTCCTTCTCGGAACTTCTTAATTATAGTTCCATGACTACCCTTGGTAGTGGTTGTATCCCTATCCATTCTTAGCGTCTTAATATCAGGAAAAAGCTTCTGAACCGCCTCCTCCAGCATTTCTGTTCCTGCACCACATCCACCTATAAGATTAGACTGGCAGGACGGACATCTGTTGGGCATATAGTCCACATAACCACAATAATGGCACATAAGCTTATTTTTTCCATGTAAAGAAAGAGATACATCGCAATTAGGACACTTGATTACAGTACCACAGCTTCTACAGGAGACAAAAGAATTATAGCCCCTTCTATTAATAAAGAGCATAGCCTGCTCCCCTCTTTCAAATGCATCTTCAAGCTTTGTAGCAAGTGAACGGGAAATAATATTTCTATTTCCAGCCTTAAGCTCTGCCCTGAGATCCACTATCTCAACCTCAGGCAGAAGAGCTCCCTTAACCCTCTCTGTCAAAGTCAGAAGCTTATATTCTCCATTTATAGCCTTGTAATACGAACCAATGGATGGAGTTGCTGAACCCAGTACAACCTTAGCACCCTCCAGCCTTGCCCTTTCAATAGCAACCTCTCTGGCATGGTATTTGGGTGTCTGTTCGCTTTTATAGGCCCCATCATGTTCTTCATCTATTATGATAAGTCCCAGATTCTGAAAAGGAGCAAAAAGGGCAGAACGAGGTCCTATCATTATATGAGTTTCCCCGTCCCTGGCCTTCATGAATTCTCTATACTTCTCCCCCTTGCTAAGCTGGGAATTAAGAATTGAAATTGAATTTTGAAAATAAGAACTGAATCTGGCCACCGTCTGATAGGTAAGGGCGATTTCCGGAACCAGAACTATAACTTCCTGTCCCCTGGCAATCACCTCTTCGGCCATTTTTATGTAAACCTCAGTTTTACCACTACCTGTTACTCCATGCAGAAGATATATATTTGTCTCAGAAGATTGATCTATGTTCTTCAAATCCCCTACAAATGTATCTACAGCTGCCTGCTGTTGGGCCTCCAGGCTATCAATAGGACTAAACTCAGGAATAGTTTCCCTTATATCCACCTTAGCTTTAGTTTCCCTTACCTTCTGCTTAACAGGCATTACTGTTTTGAGGGCAGTTATCATGGTTCCTCCATAATTTTCCCTCATCCAGGCCGCCAGTTGTATCAGCTTACTTTCAACACTGATAGCCCCCCTGGCAACCTCTATAATATTTTTAATCTTATTTATATCGTAATTTGGTTCTAAAGCAAGTCCTATAACATAACCGGTTCTCTCACTGTTTCCTTTTCCAAATGGAACCTTCACAACAGAACCAACCTTTACATCGTTATACAAATTCTCTGGAATTCTATATCTAAAAGGTCTGTCAACGCTCGATTCAGAAATATCGATTATTATATCCGCATATCTTTCCGACATCTTCTTCCTCCAGTATTTCTCTTATAAGGTCCCTTTCATCCATATGATGCTTAACACCATTTATTTCCTGGTAATCCTCATGGCCCTTTCCCGCAAGGATGATAACATCTCCCTCCTGAGCATTCATAATAGCATAACGGATAGCCTCCTTACGGTCAATAATATCTATATATTTACCGCCTGTAGGCTTAAGCTTTGATAATATGTCATCTATTATAGCCTGAGGATCTTCAGTTCTTGGATTATCACTGGTTACTATGCTGAAATCGGAGTATTTACCTGAAACCTCTCCCATTTCATATCTTCTTGCTTTAGACCTGTCTCCTCCACACCCAAATAATGTTACTATTCTCTTAGGATTATACTCTCTGATTGCACCAAGCAAGGACTGCAGAGCCATGCCATTATGGGCATAATCTATCATAAGTGTAAATTTATCGGAGATAGGAATCATCTCCACTCTTCCTCTTACCTTTATACATTCAAGTATTCTCTGGATTTCTTCGAAGCCTACTCCCATGCAGTCCGCAAGAACTATAGCAGCAAGACTATTATATATACTGAAATCACCAGGAAGGTCCACTCTTATCCTTCCCTCAAGAGTTCCATCAACATCAAATTCTATACCAAGAAGGCCATCCTCCTTATAGAGTTTGTGACCTACCGCTATATAATCACTATATTCACTCTTTCCAAAGGTTATAGGATTAGCTGTACTTCCTTCCATCATGTATTCTGTTGCAGGATCATCCAAATTATAGATTGCAGTCTCACACATCGAGAAAAGCTTCTTCTTACATTCCTTATATTCTTCGAAATCTGCATGTTCATCCGGTCCTATATGATCCGGTGACAGATTAGTAAATATTCCATAATCAAAGGCAACTCCCGCAACCCTGTCCAGCTTAAGACCCTGAGAAGAAACCTCCATTACAACACAGTCCAGTCCATTATCAACCATTCTTCTAAAGGTTTCATGAAGAACTATAGACTCAGGTGTTGTATTCTTAGCATCATAGCAATCCTTTCCATCATCTATCTCTATGGTTCCCACTATACCTGTTCTAAGTCCTGAAAGCTCCAGCATTTCCCTTATCATATAGGACGTGGTGGTCTTGCCCTTAGTTCCTGTTATACCTATTACTGTAAGCTCATCAGAAGGATTGCCATAAAACTCTGAGCTCATGACACCCATGGCATATCTGACATTATCCACCTTAAGAATACATACCTTATTAGAATCCAGTTCTTCAAATTCCCCATTCAAAGCCATCTCTGCTTCTAATATATCTGCCAGCTGGTCCTCCTCTTTCTCTGTAACTATAGCAACTGCCCCTTTTCTGATCACCTCTGGTATAAAATTCGAGCCATCAAACTTTGCACCAGGTACAGCAAAGTAAAGTATACCTTCACCTGCTTTTCTTGAATCATTTGTTATATCCGCTACGTCTATAGAAGTTTCGCCACAAATTATCTCATATTTAAGATCACGGATCATCCTACTAAGTAACATACCCCTTATCTCCTTACTCAACTGGATTTATAATAAAACAAAAGAAAGCGAACATAGTATCATATGTCCGCTTCTCTAAGTTTACTTTACTTACTCGTCGTCTCCAACTATCTTTATCTTGCCTTCATAAAGCTCCTCAACTGCAATAGAAAGAGGTTTCTTTCCTTCTTCGGCATCGATAAGCGGTTCGCTACCTGCTATTATCTGTCTTGCTCTCTTTGCAGTTGCAAGTACAATAGAATATCTACTTTGTACTACAGGCTGTTCTCCTGGTTCAACGTCTTCATTAACTACTGCCATCAGGTCACTATATGATGGATGTATCATATCAAATTCCTCCGATCTTAACTTATACTTAATTAATTGTATTTATTCTCTCTAATTAATCTCACAACTAATCTTTATACAACAAATTTAATGGATTGTCAAACCTCTTCAAGCTGTTTCTTGATATCAATCAGGAACTGTGTACAGTTTTCTTTACGGCAGGCTTCACTGACAACCACTGAATTTACTGCATCCACACAGGTTTCAAGATCATCATTAACTACTATAAATTCATACTGTTCCATGGAAGAGGCTTCTTCAGCTGCTCTCTTAATTCTTTTTTCAATAACTTCAGGAGTCTCTGTTCCTCTGGATACAAGCCTGTCCCTAAGAGTATCAATGTCCTTAGTAGTTATAAATATAAGGATAGCATTTGGATACTGAGCCTTGATATTCATAGCACCCTGAACTTCTATTTCAAGAATAACATTCTTTCCAGCGGCAATCTCATCCTCAACAAATTTCCTTGGAGTTCCATAAAAGTTCTCAACATACTGAGCCCATTCAATAAGACCATTATAATCAATAAGCGACTTAAACTCTGCTTCAGTCTTGAAATAATAATCCTTTCCATCCACCTCGCCCTCTCGAGGTTTCCTTGTTGTTGCTGAAATCGAAAGGCTGTAGTCATACTTTTCTATAAGTCTTTTTACAACTGTACCCTTACCTGCGCCGGAAAAACCGGAGATTACTATTAGTCTTCCTTTATTCATAATACTTATCCCTCTATTTTAAATTTACAAATTCAAATATATAAACAAGAACCATAATCTGAATATTTCTATAAATTTTTATATAAATATTTCTATAAATATATCTTATATTTTACTCCAGATTCTGAACCTGCTCACGAACCTTTTCTATGCAGGTTTTCATATTGATACCAATATCTGTTACGGATAAGGTATCAGACTTGGAAAGTGTTGTATTGGCCTCGCGGTTCATCTCCTGAACTATAAAGTCAAGTCTGCGGCCGATTGAGCTATTAGAATTATTAGAATTATTTGAATTATTTGAATTATTTGAATTATTTGATTCTTCAGTTACTTCTTCAGCCCCATCTGACTGGCACGCATCAGAAAGCATATCTCTAACAGCCTTGATATGGCTATGAAGTCTTACAAGTTCCTCATCAACAGCAACTCTGTCGGCATAGATTGCAACCTCCTGTACTATACGGCTTTCATCAATATCTGTGACTTCCAGAAGATTCTTAACCTTTTCTGTAAGCTTTACCTGATACTCCTCTATAACCTTAGGGGCAAGCTGGTCTACCTTACATGTATAAGCCTCCAGTTCATCCATCTTAGCAACAAGGTCCTTTGCAAGATTCGCTCCTTCCTTGGCTCTTGATTCCTTAAACTGCTTTCCCGCTTCATCAAGAACCTTCTCTATAACCTGATATTCCTCATCTTCAACAAAATAATTTTCTTCCACTGTGAAAACATCAGGAAATCTTGAAATAATTGTTGGCTTATAGTCTTCGCTTATTCCAAAGTCCTCTTCCATTTTCTTAAAATGTGCCATATACTGGTCCAGAATATCTTTATTATACTTAACAACCGTACCAGAGGATTGAAGGTTACTATAAGTTATAAATACATCAACCTTTCCTCTTTCCACATATTTCTTAAGTCTCTTTCTGATTTCAGGTTCAAATCTGCTTATACTACGTGGCAGCTTTACACTTATATCACAATATCTGTGATTAACCGACTTGATTTCAATAACAACTCTTCTTGCTTCGTCAGAATATTCAGCCCTGCCAAAGCCTGTCATACTGTATACCATATTATTTTTTCCTTATTTTCAAATAAATCATTAAATCAACATTTTTATCCGGCAGGAATTTCTATTATCAATATATTTTAATTCCGCACCACCTTTCAATTCTATAACAGAATGGGATAAATATCAATTAAGATTATAAAATATTACCTCTTATTACTCCTTCTCCATATCATCCTTTTTTCAGCCTCTTTAATAAGTTCATCCCTGAAATCCGGATGAGCTATGGATATTAGGTCTTCCGCCCTTTCCCAGGTGGACTTACCCTCAAGATTTACCACTCCAAATTCTGTGGCAATAAAGTAAACCTGACTTCTAGGAGAGGTTATAATATCCCCATTAAACTGAGGTGTGATACATGACTTATAGGTTCCATCCTTTTCCTTAAAACGTGAGGCCATACATATAAAGGCCTTTCCACCTCTAGATGCGGATGCACCAGTCAGAAAGTCCAGCTGTCCTCCTGTACCACTTATCTGCCTTCCAGCAAAGCTTTCTGATGCCACCTGCCCATAAAGATCCACTGCCACACAACCATTTATTGAAACCATGTTATCTATCTGAGCTATAACAAAAGGCCTGTTAACATATTCAATTGGAAATGCAGCTACCGAGGGATTATCATCAAGCCATTCATATAAGTCTGTGGAACCCACTGCACAGCCAAATACCCCCTTGCCCTTATCTATTTTCTTCATCCTGTTAGTAAGCTTACCAGAACGATAAAGCTCAAGATATGCATCTGAACAAAGCTCTGTATGCATGCCAAGATCCTTTATATCTGATTCAGAAATAAGTGCGCCCACCGCATTTGGAACACTTCCTATTCCAAGCTGCAGGGTTGCCCCATCAACTATATAAGGAATAATATGACTTGCTATTTCCCAATCTATATCTCTTGGCTGAACTGGAAGAAGATTCTTAAAGGGTTCATGGACCCCTTCAACTATAATATCCACATCAGATATATGAATACATTCATCATAGCCCCCATGAATCTTAGGCATATTTTCATTTACTTCTACGATTACTATATCTGCCTTTTCACATATAGGACCCGCCACACCTGTATTAACAGAAAAATTAAAAAATCCATGCTTATCCATAGGTGCAACACTGACCATTACAACATTTACATCTATAAAGAATTCATAATAAGCAGCATTATACTGAAACACCATAGGAATATAGTAACACAGCCCCCTGTCGGAAAGCTTTCTTTCATAAGAGGAACAGTGCCAGCTATGATATATAAAATGCTCCTTACTTTCATCACATTCAGCCACAGCTATTGGCCCAGGTATAAGATTACCCCTGATTTTTACATCAAAAAGCTCATCCCTTCTTTTAGCCAGAGCCTGATCTAAAAGTACCGGCATACCAAGAGAGCTGGTGTAGTCAACCCAGTCTCCACTTTTCACAACACTTACCGCCTCTTCCGGACTCCTTAATTTCGCCCTGTATTCCTTACCATAATCTTTAAGCATTTGGTCACCCCTAACACATTCAAATACTTCTTAAATATCGTAAATAAATTATCCTATTATATTTTTTCCTTAGGCTCAGCCATCATAGAATAATTAGTATGATATATAACATAACCCGGTTTAGCCTGTGGTGGTTTCTTAAGATTTTTTCTTTCTGTATAATCTATTTCCACCTTTGGAGCCTGTCTTCCACTGGAATAATAGGCCGCCAGTGATGCCGCCTCCTCAAAAACCCTGTCTGGAACACTCTTGAGCCCCGTATCAGAGGATTTGAGTTTCACGATCACATGAGAGCCTGGCATCTGCTTTGCATGGAACCACAGGTCTCTTCCACTGGCAAATTCAAATGAAAGATAATCATTCTGAATATTATTTTTCCCAATATATATATCGTAACCATCTGAAGAAAGAAAATGTAAAGGTTCCCCAGCCTCTACCTTTTTCTCCTTTTTCTTCTGACTGGTCTTTCTTATATAGCCAGCAAGAGAAAGCTCCCGTCTTATTTCTGTTACATCCGTCTCTGTTTCAGCCAGTTCCAGATTATGTTTTACAGAAAGAAGATAATCCAGTTCTTCCTTTGTCTTTGCCACAAATTCTGTAAGAGCCGTATTAGTTCTCTTCTTTTTATTATATTTTGCAAAATACTTCTGAGAATTTTCACTGGCAGAAAGATTCTCATCTAAAGGAATAGTAATTTCCTCATTATCATAGTAATTGAGACAAGTAAAGGATTTTTCTCCACCCTTAAGTGAATAACCATAGGTATTAAGAAGCTCCCCATATATTCTATATATATCCCTATCCTCAGTATCCTTTAACTGCTGCAGCTGAAGGTCATACTTTTTGCTGACCCTTTCAATTGCAGTTTTAAGAACCCTTCTTATATCCTCCGACTTGGAATGAATATTTATGGTTTTCTCTTTACTGCTGTAATAATTGATAAGGACCTTGGACATTGATACTTTTTCAGAATCCGAATCAGAACCCAAATCAGAATCTATAATACTTTCATTATCTAAAGCATTTTCAGATTTTAAAATATTATCCTGTCTCAAAAATGATATATTTATAGCATGAAAATCCTTTGGCATAGAATCCACATATTTGATATAGGGACTATATTCACCACTTTTCACGCAATCAATAACCCTATAAATAGTATCTATAAGCCTATCCTTCTCAAGAGGACTTAAATCATTAAAGCCTGCTCTTGGATCAATTCCCGCTCCATCTGCAATATCTTCAGCTATCCCCTTGGAAAAGCCCGAAAGAGATGTATATATAAGCTTTGATATAGGTCCACTCTTCCCCTCAAATATCTTGGACAAATTATCCCTATCATCAACTTCCTCACTTAAAGGATTCAGCTTGCCCTGAGAATCAGGAAGGGTATATTTCTGTCCAGGGAAAAGTATTCTGACCGAAGTTTCTTTATTCTGAGCCATAGCTTCCGAAAGATCCGGCATGACCCTTCTCAGACAATCCATTATCATATAATCTGAATCTGCAAGGATAATATTACTCTGACGTCCCATTATTTCCACGATAAGATGTCTCTCGCACATATCACCCATTTCATCCAGATGTTCAAATACAAAATCATATATTCTATCGAAGCCCGGCTGCTTAATATCTTTAAGTCTTCCATTTCCAATATGTTTTCTTAGAAGCATACAGAAAGCCGGCGCCTGCACCGGACCAGGAGGCAGGCTATCTGCAACATAAACTATAGGAAGGGATGCATTTACAGACATATAAAGCTTAGTCTGTCCCTTAAAGCCCTTTATTGTAATGGATATAATATCCGTCTCAGGCTGTTGTACCTTAACTACCCTTCCACCAAGACAGGCCTCTTTTATTTCATTTATAACACTACTTATTACTATTCCGTCATACGCCATAATATTAACTACCTTAAAATATGAGGCCAGTTCATCGAACTGACCTCTTAACTAACACGTCAATCATTTTCTTTTACAAAACATTTTATACAAATCAACTTACAAGCTAACTTATATATAAAACCACAAATAATCAAATGTGAATTAAATCTCAGAATAAAGCTGCTGATAAATCTTTGCACTTTGATCCCAGCTATAATCCTGTTCCATAGCCCTCTTCATCATTGCCTGCCAAGCTTCCTTATCATCAAAATATATATGCTTTGAATAATTAATAGTATTCAGAAGCTCTCTTGCATCATAATTAGCAAAGCTGAATCCGGTTCCCGTTCCCTCGAATTCATTATAAGGCTGAACTGTATCCTTAAGTCCACCTGTTTCACGAACTATAGGAAGTGAACCATATTTAAGAGCCATAAGCTGTGTAAGACCACAAGGCTCAAATCTTGATGGTACAAGGATTGAATCACATCCAGCATAAATCTTATGAGATAATTCATCACTGAAATAAATATTTGCTGACAGCTTTGCAGGATGGAAGCCCTGATAATATCTGAACATTTCCTCGTAACGTCTGTCGCCAGTACCAAGTACAACAAGCTGAGTTCCATCAGTCATGATATCATTCATGATATGGTCTATAAGATCAAGTCCCTTCTGATCTGTAAGTCTTGAGACAATACCCATAACATAAGCATTCTCATCCTCAGGAAGTCCAAGCTCCTTCTGAAGTGCTATCTTATTCTTAACCTTATTCTTTTTATAATTCTTTGTTGTATATTTGCATGCAATTTTTTCATCCTTTGCAGGATTGAATACATCATAATCAATACCATTTACTATGCCCCAGAGTGACTGCCATCTAGCCTGAAGTAGTCCATCAAGTCCTTCTCCGTAATATGGTGTCTGAATCTCATGTGCATATGTATTAGATACTGTGGTTATCTTATCTGCATAAACAAGTCCGCCCTTAAGCATGCTGGCATCCTTATTCATTTCAAGCTTATCAGGTGTAAAGAGATAATCTGGAAGTCCAGAATATTCCTGAATAGTCTTAATATCCCACTTGCCCTGGAACTGGAGATTATGAATTGTCATAACCGACTTGATTCCCTGATAAAATGGGTTAGATGCAAATAATGTCTTGAGATATACAGGTACAAGTCCTGACTGCCAGTCATGGCAATGAACAATGTCAGGTCTGAAGCCTATACTTGGAAGGATAGAAAGAGCAGCCTTACAAAAATAACAATACTTCTCTATATCCCACTTAACATCTCCATAAATATTAAAACCGTTGAAGTAATACTCATTATCAATAAAATAAATAGGTACCCCTTCATATTCCATATACATAACTCCGACATACTGCTGCTTCCAACCTATATCCATATGAAAATGAGTTATATATTTCATATTCTTCTTATACTTATCAGGAAGACACATATAATTAGGTATGATAACCCTGACATCATACTCACTTCTATCAAACTTCTTAGGAAGCGTACCAACTACATCAGCAAGACCACCGGTCTTAATAAATGGAACACACTCTGATGCAATATAAGCAACTTTCTTCATATTAAGATACCTCCCAAATATAATTTTTTCGCCCATAGCTAAGCTATTATCAATGGCAATATATGCATTATAAACAGGCCTTGAATCATATAAAATCTATGATATTCCAACCTACCTATTAGTCTTTTTATTATACCAAATTATAAGGGCTTTGAATACTCTAAAGTTCTAATTATTACCTGTGCCCAGCCTGATTTCAATATACTTCTTTATCAGGTCTACGCAGCCACTTATACCAAGCTTAGAAGGGTCCAGTGAAAGGTCATAATTCTTCACGTCAGTCCATTCACTTCCTGTATACTTGAAGAAGTAATCTGCTTTTCTTTCGTCCACCTTAGCAAGATAATTTCTAAGTTCATCCTCTGGCATATAATGTCTGGATTGTGCTCTCTTCATCTTGAAGCCTATAGGAGCATGAATGAATACATTTATCACATTAGGATTATCCTTAAGGATATAATTTGCGCATCGTCCTACTATCACACAGGACTCCCTTTTAGCAAGCTCTACAATAATCTCAGACTGATAATCATAGATATTCCTAATATCAACCATATCCACATCATCTATCTTGGTTGTAAGAACATCATCAATATGAGGAGATGGTAGTGTATCAGTATAGAACTGCTTTGCAACATCATAAAGAGAAGTGTCTTTAATTCTATCATCAGAAGCCACCTTATCATCCGCCATATTTTCACTTCTTGATACAAGCCTCAGCATATCGCTATTATAGCAGCTAACTCCAAGCTCTTCAGCCAGACGTGTACCAATCTTCTGTCCTCCTGAACAGTACTCTCTGGAAATTGTTACTATAAACCTGTCCATACCTATACCCCCGTATTTATTATGCCTTTTTATATTTTATCAGGTAAAAATCACGCTTAATCCCATAAGCTGCCAAACCAATGGAATAATCTGCTTTTATCATTAATCCCATAAGCTGCCAAACCAATGGAATAATCTGCTTTTATCCTTAATCCAGTAAAAGCTTACTTATTTTGTTTCCTGATTATTCTTACTCAATATTTGTATAAACATCCTGCACATCATCATCTGCATCCAGAAGATCAAGTATTCTGTCAAGATTCTTCTGTACATCTTCATCAGTTACAGAAACATAATTCTGAGGGATCATAGTAACCTCAGCTGAAGCCATCTTTATTCCTTCCTTGTCAAATGCATCTCTTACTGTTGAAAAATCATTTGGTGCAGTTGTAATTTCAAAGGAATCCTCCTCCTCTGAAAAGTCTTCTGCTCCAGCCTCAATTGCAAACATCATAAGATCATCTGCATCCATCTCTGTATCTTCCTTAGCTACGATGATAAGTCCCTTTTCATCAAACATATAAGATACACAGCCTGTTACTCCTATGCTTCCGCCGCCCTTTGTAAATGCACTTCTTACATTTCCAGCAGTTCTGTTGTTATTATCTGTAAGACACTTAACTATAATAGCAACTCCACCTGGGCCATAGCCTTCATAGGTATTATATGAATAATTTACATTTTCAAGATCACCAGCTGCCTTCTTAATACCACGCTCGATTGTATCATTTGGCATATTTGCAGCCTTTGCCTTTGCAATAACATCACGAAGCTTAGCATTATTATCTGGGTTAGGGCCACCCTCCTTAACTGCTACAGCAATTTCACGTCCTATAACTGTAAAAGCCTTTCCCTTTGCTGCATCATTCTTCTCTTTCTTAACTCTGATATTTGCAAATTTTGAATGTCCTGACATAGTATTTTTCCTCTTCTTTCTGAATTTATATTTTTAAATGTTTTATCTTAAATTTTTATCGGATTAATAATATTCTTAAAATATTCCCGATGTTATTCTTCTTTTATTTAGGGAATAATCTAATTATTAGTCTTTGTAATCTTAACCTGTTTAATAAGCCTGTCCTCTATTAAGAGGGATTCAAATGTATATCCCCCATAGTCAATCTTGATGTTTCCCTTATCCTCGGGGAAGCCTCCCAGCTTATAAAGCAGGAAGCCATTTAAGGTTTCTATATCTGTATCCGGAAACTCAAGACCTTCTATCTCATCCTCCAGGTCATGTAATCTTACCATTCCATCCACAACATAGCCATTACCTATGGTTGCTTCTCTTACTTCCTCAGTTTCAGAGTCATGCTCATCCCATATATTTCCCACTATCTCCTCCAGAACATCCTCCAGGGTTACAAGGCCCTCAGTCTGTCCATATTCATCCAGAACAATAGCCATATGCTTCTTTTCCTTCTGCATGGTTTTAAGCAGTTTTAAAGAATCATAAGCAGGATGAATAAAAAGGGCTTCTTCAACTATCTTACCCGCCGTAAGTTCAGGGCTGGTAAGATAAGCCTTAGTCATGTCCTTTAGGTGAAGGATTCCAACTATATTGTCGATTTCCTCTTCATAAACAGGATATCTGGAATAACCAGACTCCAGACAATCCTCAATTATGTCACAAATCTTGTCATCTTTATTTACAGCATAGATTCTGCTCCGGCTGGTCATGATTTCTCTCACCTGCATATCATCAAGATCCAGGATGTTAGATATCATTTCCACCTCATCCTCTTGAATAAAACCGGATTTCTGCCCCTCCTCCACCATGGAGAGTATCTCTTCCTCTACCTGTTCTTCGTCTTTTCGTTTAAACATAAAACTCCCTTAAACAAGATAATTTACAACATTACAAATTTCGCCATCTTTATAATATACTCTTGGAACCCGCCTGGATATATTACATACAGCCTCGTAATTAAAACTATTAGCCGGCTCTGCCACTTCCTCTACGCTGATAATGTTCTGTCCCTGACTACCGAAAAGTACTACCTGATCTCCAACCTTAACTTCAAAGGTTTCAGTCTCAATATCAGTTACATCCACCATTATCTGGTCCATACAGACCCTTCCAATTATTGGAGCATATTTTCCATGAATAAGAACTCTTCCCTTATTAGAAAGGGCTCTTGGATATCCATCTGCGTATCCTACAGAAACTGTAGCAACCCTGGTAGGCTTAGTTGTAACATAGGACCATCCGTAGCCTACCCCTCTTCCTGCCTCAAGGGTCTTTACATGTATAACATGCGACTTTAGAGACATAACAGGCTTAAGGTCAATACTTTTATCTATTTCTTCAGATGGATACAAACCATATATTACTATACCAAGGCGCATCATGTCAAAACCATTAGAATGTATTTCCATTGCTCCTGCACTATTATCTATATGTTTGAGTCTGATATCCGCTCCTCTTTCTTTCAGCTGAGAAGTAAACCAGGAAAATGCCTCATACTGCCTTGCTGCATCTGACTTATCAAAATAATCAGCCTTGGCATAATGAGTGAAGATTCCCTCTGCATCAAGCCCCTCAAGATTATATATCTTATAGGCTTCCTCCACTCCAGCCTCGTTGCACTGAAGTCCTATACGGCTCATACCACTATCTACTTTAATATGAACCAATGCCTTTTTTCCATTTTTTATTGCTATTTCTGATAATTCTTCAGCCTCCTGCAGATTATACATAGCTATTCTTATTCTATAATCAATAGCTCTTTTATAATCACATTTATCTGTATAACCAAGAATAAGTATAGGTAATTCTATCCCTGCATTTCTTAACTCCACAGCCTCATCCATTGTAGCAACCGCAAAGTAATTAGCCAGGTCATTAAATTCTCTAGCATATTCAACTGCACCATGGCCATAGGCATCAGCTTTTATAACAAGGCATACAAGACTACTTACAGGGTTCTTTTCTATGACCTTTTCTATATTATACCTGGCCGCATCCAGATCTATATCTGCCTCAACCCTTCTATATGCAGTAAATGCATCTAAATTATCATCCATTTTTATTATTCCTTCTTTCCGATATAAAGAATTGATTTAAAGAATAAATCAAAAAATATTCTGAAAATAATTTTTATTGTTTTACAAGATAGATTTATATATTCAAATTTTTAAAATTTTTTATTCAAAGAATTTATCTATGCCATCAGCCATTCCACTTACCATTTTTTCCTGGAAGGAGGCATCATTCATCTGACTATCCTCTGTTGGATTAGTCATAAAGCCCAGTTCAATCAGTGTAGTTGGTACCTTACTCCAGTTATTTCCTGACATGGTATCAGTTTCCCAGACTCCTCGGTTCTTATAACCAGTTGCTGAACAATAAGAATTAAGAAGGCATTCAGAAAGTCTCTTGCTTTCAGAATACATTTCTTTAACAAATGCATTATCAGGTGTTATGCATATAGTCATGGCACCAGACGCCGAGCTGTTATCAGAACCATCCGCATGAATTCTTATGTAAGCATCCGCATTTTTATCATTTGCCACCTGGGCTCTTTCCATACAGGAAATAGCTGTATAGTTATCAGTTCTTGTCATGTATACAGTATAGCCTCTGGATTCAAGCTCAGTCTTAAGCTTTTCTGCCATGGTCATATTGAGCTGGTACTCATAGATACCTGTGGCAACTCCCTTAGTTCCACCTGAATCCTTAGCCTTTGTTTCTGAAGAACCTGGTCCAAGAGGTTCAGTTCCACTTGCAACCTTAGAAGAATGTCCAGGATCAATTACTATAACCTTACCAGATGCATTTCCTGATTTCTTAGAAGGATCCCCTACAGACCCATCCTCATTGGTATAATCTTCAATCCAGACTCCATCCTGTCCTACATAGGACTTTCCTATCCATTTAGAAGTATCCATGTAACCCGAGGATGAAAAATGATACCATTTCTTATCTATCTTAAGCCACTGGTTCTGTGGATACCAGGCTCCATCCTGATACCACCAGCCCTTATCATTCTTATTCCATGTACCGTAATAGCCCGATGTATACCAGCCTGAGCTGTTCATCCAGTATCCATCTATATATTCACTCTTGGCATAGGAGCCGTCAGCAAAACTGTACCACCAGCCCCCATCCGACTTAACCCAGCCCTCATCAGCTGCATTTATCCTTAGATTAAAAAAGGAAATTATAATAAGAAGGCCTATTAAAGCACCTATTAAGTTTTTAAATGTTATTTTTATTGATTTAGTCATATATATAGCCCTCTTTATTTTCAAGTCTTATTTTTATGCCTTACCAAGCCTTTACCCAATTACCTTACCTTAGATAAAGCTCTGATTATGTCTCTAGCCAGAACGGAGTACTCTCCCATCTCCCCTGCCGCTTCATCTCCGGCACAGGCATGAAGGTTAACTCCAGCGCCTACAAGGTCAAAATCTATAACAGGCGGGTTCTTTGAATTTCTAATATCCTGGGCCAAAAGTCCAGCTAAAATTCCCGCCAGAACATCTCCGGATCCACCCTTTGACATACCGGAGTTGCCCTTAGTATTTATATATATAAGTTTATTATCTGGAGAAGAATCAGTAATAATTGTTCTTGCATCCTTTAAAACACATATTACTCCATACTTTTCCGAAAGATAGCAGGCAAGCTCCTCCCTATTTTCCTTGATATATGAAATGGATATATTACCAGATTTTTCTTCGGATGTATGGGCTTCTTTATTATCGGATTTATTATCAGATTTATCTTCTAATATTTCTTCCTTATTCCTGATTCCAGACAGGAGTCTACTCATTTCCATCATATGAGGTGTTATGACTACATTTCCCCTTCCCACCTTCCTTGAAAATATAGAAAGCCAGGTATCTGTATCCTTGGAAATGATATTTAATGCATCTGCATCAAGAATAAGCTCCTTTCCCTTAGTCACATTATCAAGAAGCTCCTTCATAATGATTTCAGCCATATATCCAGTTCCTATTCCAGGACCGGCAAGTATAATATCTGCCCATTTGATAGAGCGCCTTAAATTAGTTGAAAAAGTATCAAGTGCCTCCCTGTCTCCCAAAATAAGATGTTCCTCTATTTCCTCTGTATCATAGGTAAGCATAAGGGCTTCCGGAAGCTTATCTGAAAGCACATCTCTGTTGGCTATATCTGTAACTATCTTAACCAGACCAGCCCCAACTCTGTAAGCTGCTTCCGCAGCAAGATAAAGAGCACCATATACATCCTTTGAGCCAGCTATCACAAGAACCTTTCCATAGCTTCCCTTATTGGAATCCTCCTGTCTCTTAGGAATAAGATCATGTATTTCCTCTTTATCATATTCATAAGCAATATATTTACAAAGCTTATTTGAATCGTCCTTAAGCATGGCATCAAACATATTTCCAAAATCTTTAATAGACTCGGGGTAATAAAGTCCAATATGCTGGCATATCACCTGACCTGAGTACTTTCTGCCATCACTAAAGAACATACCCTTTTTCATATATTCAAATGTAATTGTCACGTCAGCTCTTACGGCTGTACCAAGTATATTTCCTGTATCACTGCTGATGCCACTGGCTATATCTATACTAAGAACCTTTAATGCATCAGCGTATTTAGGTTTAAATTCTAATTTAAAACCATCTTGGAATTTTATTTTAGATTTAATTTCTGATTTATCAGACCCATTCTTATAATTATCTTTAGACTCCTGTCTGGATAATTTTCTGGCTATATTTATCCTGTTTATAATCTCAGCCTGAACACCCTCAACATCTCTTGTAAGTCCAACTCCAAAGATTCCATCCAATATAAGGTCATATCCTTTAATTTTATTAATGTCCTCATCCATGCTGCCACTTATAAGCGATCCCGGCTCCAGGAAATCAACTCCCTTTTCTACCGCCTTATTAATCTCCACCTTATAGGATTCTGATTTTCTTCTTATTCCATTTATCTCATATATAGACACATTATATCCCATATCATGCAGCTTCCAGGCAGCGGCAACACCATCCCCGCCATTATTCCCACCTTCAACAAGAGAAAGTATAGAAAGAGATTTTTTATCCATAGCTTTATTTAAGGATTTTAATTCAAGGATCTTATCAGCCACTGACACAATCTTATCAGCTGCATTTTCCATAAGAACAAGTCCAGGAATCCCTAGGGACTCCTGAGTATATTTATCCACAATCTGTGCCTGTTTTCCACTGAGATAATACTTCATATTTTCTCCATTTATTTATCAAGATTAATTAGCTTTACCAAGAGCATAAAGCTTATTAAAGTCGCCTGTTATTTTAGAGAATGGCCAATACTGACAGCTTCTATCATAGGAAGCAGGGTCATTTACCATGAATCCAAGATTATTATATCCATATATAACTATGAAGTGACCTGCACCCGAGTGAGTGAAGTTACCATAGTGACAACTGATTATAAGCATTTCACCATTATCAAGATGGGCTTTCATGTCTGCCTCTGTATTAGGAATCTCACTGCAATAAAGTCCAAAATCAGAACAGCCCTGAAGGAAAAGCGAATGAGCTGTACCCGCTCCCCATACATAATGTCCATGATTCGAGCTATAGGCCGCAAGCATTGGAGGTGAAGCATTGGTTATATCCGTAAGGGCCGTGATAACCATAGAGAAACAGGTAGGTCCACAGGCTGTATTTCTCATAACACCTGAACCATATGGATAATTAGCCCATCTAGGATCATACTGAAGGAAAAGCGGATGATCTGCCGCCAGCTCTTCAGATGTAAGCTCAAGAACATAATCTCCATCAAAGGAAACCTTATTCATACTACATACCACCTGGATACCATTGTAATAAAGGGCACCCGATACACGGTTCTTACGAGCATTTTCCTCAGCCTTTTCTATTATAGCTTCTTCCTCTGGAGAAAGTGCTTCATCCATATATACTTCCCCATCCTCAGATACAGCATCAGCCTGAATAGAAGAACCATCTGATTCATCGATCATATCATCATATTCATTATCTCCAGGCATAAGCTCCTGCACCGCTTCCACATTTTCTTCCTTAGATGCTTCCCTGTTGGCCTCTGCCTTTCTGTATTCCTCTAAAAGCATGGCATCTATATCCTTGTCAGCCAAAATATACTGAGCAGGCTTTTCTTCTTCAACACTTGTGTCTGGTTGACTGAAAATTGAAGATATGACAAATACAACCACCATAAGTATAGGCAGTATGATAAATACCATGATCATCTTCTTCTTATCACCCATATAAAATCTCCAATCCCATATATGTATTTCTCTAATATTTCAGAATATTTGATATACCAATAAATGCAACATCTTGGATTTAACATTTAACTCTATTATTTCAAAATATTTGATATACCAATAAATGCAACTACCTAGATTTAAACATTTAATTCCATCAATTCTACAAACAAGAAAAAGGTACGGTCTATGCAACCGCACCTTTTATTATAACACAAGTATTTATTTTATTGAACAATTAATCATGAAGCTTTCTCTTATCTACAACTCTTACAGCCTTTCCTTCGCTTCTTACAATGGACTTAGGAGGTAAGAGATGCATCTTAGGTCTGATACCAAGCATTGCTACCATAGCACCAGTAAGATTCTTTCTTGCAGCTTCAAGATCTGAATCCTCTCTCATTTCCTTGAACTGTTCCTCTGAAAGCTCAACGTTAATATCAAATGTATCTTCATTACCAATTCTATCAACAAGAATCTGATAGTTTGGAGTATAGCCTGTCTTAAGAAGAACTGTTTCAATCTGTGATGGGAATACATTTACACCACGAATGATCATCATATCATCTGAACGTCCCTTTGGCTTACACATCTTAATATGTGTACGTCCACAGATACATTTTTCTCTCTTAAGTACTACAAGATCACGAGTTCTATATCTGAGAAGCGGGAAAGCTTCCTTATCGAGTGATGAGAATACAAGCTCACCTTCTGTACCCTCTGGAAGAACTTCTCCTGTTTCAGGGTCAATAACCTCAGCATAGAAATGATCCTCATTAATATGCATTCCTGTCTGAGCTTCACATTCAAATGAAACGCCAGGTCCACTTATTTCTGTAAGTCCATAGATATCATAAGCCTTAATTCCAAGACTCTGCTCTATAGCATGACGCATCTCCTCTGTCCAAGGTTCTGCTCCGAAGATACCAGCCTTAAGATTAATATCATCAGCCGTAAGTCCCATATCATGAAGCTTCTCACCTATATATGCAGCATAAGAAGGTGTACAGCAAAGAATAGTAGAATTAAGATCTCTCATGAACTGAATCTGTCTCTCAGTATTTCCTGAAGACATAGGTATTGTAAGACTTCCTACCTTGTGTGAACCACCATGAAGTCCAGGACCACCTGTGAAAAGTCCATAGCCATAGCAAACCTGTACTACATCCTTGTTAGACCCACCAGCAGCTACAATAGCTCTCGCACAACATTCTTCCCATAAATCAACATCGTGCTGTGTATAAAATGCAACTACTCTTCTTCCAGTTGTTCCTGATGTTGACTGAATACGTACACAGTCCTTAACAGGCTTTGAAAGAAGTCCATATGGATATGCCTCTCTCAGGTCATTTTTTGTAAGGAATGGCAGTTTACTGATATCATCCATGCATGTTATATCATCAGGTGTTACACCCTTTTCATCCATAAGATTACGATAGTATTCATTATTCTCATAAACATATTTAACCTGCTTAATAAACTTTTCTTCCTGTAATGCCTTTAATTTTTCGACAGGCATTGTTTCGATTTCTTCCTGGTAATACATTTTTTTAGCCATTACTAAACCTCCTCCGGCAAAAATATAGGATGGTGAGATTTTTATCACACCATCCGTAATTCTAGCACAAACACTTATATTATAAAAGTAATTTTTTGACAATATAGTCAATCATCGGTCAGATTTTTAATATTTTATGTCTATTTTTCATATATCTGATTTTTATATCAAATATATATATATATGACTCAGATTCTACTCATAATCAAATACATTTTTATAATTATATATTCTCTATATCAAGGCTGATTTTCAAGTGTATGACTATGCCCTTCTATAATCTAATTATGCTTTGCAATCCACTCTTTAGCAGGTACGCCTTCAAATGTAACATCCCCGAAGAAATCTATATGATCTGGGAATCTGTCCTTTTCTGGTGGCAGCTGCATATAATCTCCATAATAGTTTCTAAGGGATGAGTCATAATCACCTGGCACGAAGAATTTTCTTCCCCTTACAGGTAGCTCAGTTCTGGTTTTATACCATTCCTTCCTGTAAATACTATCTGAAATATAGGTTGCAGAAACATTTGACAGAACATAGTAAGGACATTTCTTGCTCTTCTTATACCTCTTGGATACCTTCTCATACCTTTTGAAAAGACTTTCAAGCGACATAAGTATTCCCATACGACTGAGTATAAATACACCAAGACGTGCAATAGGATTGGAAGGTACATCATAAGTAATTTTATATCTCTTGCTGGTTGCAAATACATAAAGAAGCTTAAGCTCAAATACCTGAAGCTTTCCCAGGAATCCTCCTGGATAATTATCCATTACGAAAAGGTCTATAAAAAGATGCTGGCAGTGGGTATGGTCGTAGAACCTTGCCTCTCTGTCATCCTTTTTTAGTGTTACACGTTCATCAAACATTCTTGCAGTATAGTCCCAGAAATATCCATCTGAAGCCTGTGGCACGTGCAGTTTATATGGTGCCATCTCATCTTCATGCTGAAGAAACTTTTCAAAATCTTTTCTCTTAAAATAAATATCGATATCATCATCCCATGGAACAAAATCCTTATGTCTTACTGCTCCAATAAGTGTCCCCGCCTCAAGATAGTAGGTTATATTATACTTTCTGCAGATATCATCCAGCTTACATAGCATTTCAAATTCATACTTGTGAATCTCATCTACTATTCTCTGATCACTTTCTTTCATTATCCCGCTCCTTTTCCCCTCTTTATAACATGACCTGCTTTATTATTTGAAATAAAGCTTTAAGCCACATCAAAACTTCTCACATAGGTCAACTCTAACACATACATTTTTCTAATACAATATAAATCAAATCCAATCATCAGAATGGAATCAAATAATTGATATGGGAAAAGCGGCAGCAAGGATCATCCTCACCACCGCATTATATACCCTTATAATTTAACTATGCCTGTTTTTTCATACTAATATCTGAATTCTTGGATTCAGCTTTGACTTCAGGTTTACTTTCCGTTACTTCAGGTGCTTCATAGAAGTCTGCCGGTTCCTCATTATTATCAATATATTTTCTAGCATCCTTGATAAAGCTTGCTATTATCAAAGCAATAACAATACCAACAGGGAAGGCTGCAATTATTGATACTGACTGAATGTTATTCATACTACTATCACTAAAGATAAGAGCTATAGGAAGCAGTATAAGTAACATAGCCCAGAAAAGCTTCATTTTCTTTGATGCTGTTTCATTTCCCTTCATGTTCTTGTATGAATATGAAGATGCAACAAGTGTGATTGAGTCAAATGATGTTGCGTAAAATGCTATCATTGATACAATGAGTACAACAAGTACAAATTGATAACATGGAAGCGTCTTGATAATCTCAATAATTACTGCATAAAGGTCATAACCATTTGCTTCATAAAGACCGATTGCATCAAACTCTCCACTCATCTGAAGTCCAAGACCGTAATTTCCAAGGATAATGAATGAAATAAGTGTTGAGAAAAGTCCAAATACATAAGTTCCAAGAATAACCTGCTTTACTGTACGTCCTCTTGAGATATTTCCCATGAAGAATGGAGCGGCTACACACCATACTAACCAATATGCCCAGTAGTACATTGTCCAGTTCTGTGGGAATCCATTTTCTCTAAGCGAGTCTGTGTATGTACTAAGAATTGGGAAGTTCTGAACTACAAGACCAAGTGATGTAAATCCATTTTCAAGTATGTAAACTGTCTTACCACCAAATGCAAGTACAAATATAAGAAGTACACCAAAGAGTACCATGCAAATCTTTGAAAGGTTGTTAACACCCTTCATACCTATCATTACTGATGTAGTATAAGTAGCACATGTTATAAGGAGTATTCCGATAGTTACCCACTTTGAATACTCAATACCAAAAAGTGTTGTAAGCGCGCTTCCAAGAAGTGGTGTTGCTACACTGAATGTTGTTGCTGTTCCTGCTATAAGAGCAATAACTGCAAGTATATCTATGATCTTTCCAGGAATTCCATCTACATGCTTTCCAAGAAGTGGACGACAAGCTTCACTATACTTCTGCTTCTTACTTCCTCTAACGTGAATCATAAATCCAAAGCAAGCTGCAAGTACTGCATAAAAGCTCCATACGATTGGTCCCCAGTGATAAAGAGGAATTGCATTTGCCCAATCATTTATTGAACCAAGCTCCTGAACTCTAGGCTCTTCTGCATAATATATCCATTCACAGAATGAATAGAAAAGAATATCAGCAGCAAGTCCACAACAGAAAACCATGGCTCCCCATGAGAAGAATCCATACTTAGGCTTCTCTGTCTTTCCTCCAAGTCTCACCTTTCCAATATCTGAAAACGCGAGATAAAGTGATATAAGAAATATACCAAGAGCTACAATCAGATAATAAAGACCAAGCTCAGTTCCAAGGAAGTTTCTGATTACTGATAATACATTAGTAGAACCTTCCGGGTTGATAATAAAGATACTGCAAAGAATTACAAGAATTATAAGTGGAATAATTGTAGTGGATGGATCGATTTTTCTTTTCTCCTTAGCCACATCCTTTGCAGCCGTTACATTTTCTGTAACTACCTTTTCATTACTCTTTCCTTCTGAGTTATGTTTCTTACTCATTTCATTTTCCCTCTCTTTGATTTACACCAAATTTATATTAAGTCTTCAAAGACCTAATTACTTATAACCTTCGTAGCTCTTATCATAAGCTACCAGCTCGGCAAAGCTGTCTATCTCAACCACGTCACCCTTATCCATAGGTGTGACTCCAAGCTTAAAACCATCAAAATGCTGAAACATAGGCACATCATCCCAATAGAGATGACGATTTCCCGCATGGTCGAATTCGTATTCCAGATATCTTCTAAGCTTGTGACTGTCCTCTGATGACCATCTTGATATGGAGAAAAGTATCCAGCCTTTATCGCCACCATTTCTGCTGCAGGATGTAACTATTCCCTGATCATTTACCTGCATAAGCCATTCATCTGTCCCATCCTCTGTCCAGATACCGCTGTAGCCTGACCTTTCAAAATCAGCATGAAGTATCTCGGGATTACTTATAACCAGATCTCCATCAAGTATCATGCACTCTCCCATATCAAGCACTCGTCTTGCAGCATATAAGGAAGAAATGTTATTGTACTCGGTATAAAACTGGTTTGATACAAGATGAATATTCGGATATTTATCCTTTAGTTCAACAAACTTCTCCATCATATATCCTGTAACGATATATATATCATTTATCCCATTTACATGAAGGGCATCGATTATTGTATCAATCATTCTTACCCCATGAACCTTAACCAAAGGCTTAGGTATATCATTTGTCACAGGTGCAAGTCTTTCGCCCTTTCCGGCAGCCATAATTATTGCATGTTTTATACTATGCATAGCTTTCACATTCTCTCCTTGGCCAGTTTATAATAATCCTTGGCATATCTATATTGCCTTAGGGAATATTCTCCAAAGTCAACTCCCAGGCCTCTTTTATATTCACACCAATTACTCCAGAGAAGTCCGCACATTGATATATATACATATATTCTTGTTCGAATATCCTCATCTGTTTTCTGACCACCAACAGCAAAATATGTATCAATAAGATTATCCACATGGTCTTTATCATACATTGAATAGATTGAGAACATTGCAAGGTCTACATATCTATCCTGCATGCCTGCGTATTCCCAGTCTATAAGCTGAATCTTTATATGATCCTTTTTCATATTTTTCCCAGCAGCTTCAGACTTTTCAATTATCATGAAATTATCAGGTACTGAATCTATATGGGCAAGTCCCATGCTTATATCCTGTCCATCTATATAATCCTTAAGTGAAAGGACCTTTTCCTTTGTATCCTGGTAATCTCTATAAACTGAACTAGCACCATTCCAGAGCTTTTCGTAATAATCAATATGTGCAAAGATATCAAATGTATGTGGTACTGAAAGCTTCATATCATGGAAATCCCTAAGCTTCTTCATACACATTTCTATATCACCCTGATCAAGGGGATCACAGTTTCTTGAATTATCTATAAACTTAGTTATCTTATAACCATTATCAGCATTAAGATATACATTATCATCACAGATTCCCTTGCCCTTTATAGCATCATATACATCTGCTTCCATATGTCTATCTATCAGCTTGCTTGTTCCTTCTCCAGGAATTCTCATGATATATTTATCATCCTTACAAGTAAAGAGAAATGACCTATTAGTCATACCCTTCTTAAGAACTGTAATATTCTTTATCCCTGATACATTAACTCCCAGTTCCTCAGCCGCAACCCTTATTGCATCATTTTCAAGGTTTCTGCTTTCGCTATCAAGCTCTCTCAGCTGTTCATAGGTGTTAACCTCTGTTGTCTTTGTATGGTCAACTACCTTTGCATTCAAGTACATACGATCCTTCCTAAATGCAGCATCCTCCCAGAAGGATTCATCATTAAGAGGGTTCTTATCCATTTCCAAAAGCATGTTTTTCAGAATCTCAGTTTCCTCACCACATACATAGGAAATGCCAATCATTCTATTTCCAATCTTGTCCAGGTCATCCCTCTTCTTTTCATCAACAACCTTTACAAGTTCTGCTTTTCTGTTAACTCTTATCCAGCTGTCTTCATCCAGCACATCACTGACCATATACCAGGAATAGACTTCCTTTTCAGAAAATGGATTATTCTCACTCCATATATCACAGGGAACTATATAAGTCCTATCCAGTCTGTCAGCTGCAAGAGCAAGTGAATGAAGATTATTCTTTGAGGCATAATCATTATTGTAGATCATATTAATATCATACTTATCTACCAGGTAGTCGTACTGTTCCATCATAAAACCAACAATCATTGTTATATCCTTGATTCCCACCTGGTGAAGATGCTCTATAGTTCTTTCTATAAGCGGAACCCCATCAACTGTAAGAAGTCCCTTAGGAGTTTCTGTATTTATTGGAACCATTCTCATTCCATAGCCCGCAGCAAGTATAACTGCATTCTTTGGGCTACGTTCTTCAATATAATCCCTTCCCTTTTTAGTAAGCTTATTATCCTGATCAAGCATACCTTCCTCTATAAGAGAATTAATGGATTTATTTACAGAACCAATAGAATAACCAGATTGTTCCATCAGCTTCCTTTGATTCACAAATCCAAAGCTTTGAATTGTAAGTAAAATATCCTTATCAATAATAGATATATTCATAATGTCTATCCTTTGTTTTGTTCACGAAAATCCAATCTGTTCATTTACAAGAACGGATTATACGACTATGTTTTCTTCGTGTCAATAGCAAATTCAATTTTCGTGAACATTATTTTTTTTAATCTTCTGAAAATTCATGAAAATATAGTTAAATTGTTATTCATAATCCTCTATTCTTTCTGTTTCTTGCTTTTCTTGCTTTTTTGATTTTCTTGTTTTTATTGCTTTTCTTGCTTTTTATTGCTTTTCTTGCTTTTTTTCCTGTCTGGCAAACAATTCGCTTAATTTCCGGTCTTTTGTTTGCCTTTTCTCTTTTTCCAAGAAGCTTTCAAACTGTAAAGGCAAACAATTTGCTTAATTTCCGGTCTTTTGTTTGCCTTTTCTCTTTTTCCAACAAGCTTTCAAGCTGTAAAGGCAAACAATTTGCTTGATTT
>JAILGP010000196.1 GCA_024696635.1 Eubacterium sp.
CTTTTATTAATTCTAAATTTACTGAATTCCACTTTTGTAATGTCCTATTGTATATAAAGAATTATTTAAAGCTTTATAATCTTTGATTTTTTTATCAGATATATCACTTAAATCCTTAACCTCGAAAATATCATATAATACTCTTCTTGTTTCCTCTATATTTTCACAGGTAAAGCTATACAAAAGATCAGATGATATTTCCTCCTTATACTCAGACAAAGATAAAATACTACTACTAAGTATCAAATTATAATCAAAATCATCATTTTTGATAACATTATAAGAATTTCCCTTTTCATCATTAAGAATACCGCTAGTTTCCCTAAGCCCTTTAGTAATCATCAACGGGAAACGACCAAAGAAAGGCTTAATTCTGTTTATATGCAGATTACTATCCTGGAATATTTTATAAATATCATTTATATTATTCTGGTTAAGTTCAAGACTTTCTTCAAATATAATAGGTCCCGTATGTCCTTTCAGAATACTGATAAGCTCTGTAACAGCAAGCCTATTATAGGTATATAGACTCGAACCAATAATAAATGTCTTCTCAATATATTTTTCACTTAATAAAGCAAGGTCATCTATACATCTTATATAAATGCCATCCACCATATCAAATATTCCATAATCTATATATGGCTTAAGCTTATTTGATGGATCTGTGTCAATATGAGCTAGACCAATAAATGTTTTTGCATTTTTCAAATCAAGCTTATAAAAAGAATCCAAGGCTTGACTTATAGAAGAATAATCCAATTGCCCCATACCAAGATCAAGTATTACACATAAAGCATTATCATCACCGCGACCTTTCATTAAAGTATCACACAAAACATCCATCTGCTTAAGATTAGAAATAGAAATATATATATTATTCTCATTATCATATTCATTATTTATAAATCTCTTTAATACATTATCATATTCATAATTCAGATTTATATTCAGAATATTATCCACTTCAACATTTATATTTCTCTCCGGATGCAAATGTCCAATATTTCCTGATTTATCTATAACGATAGATCTTCTATAATGCTGGATAATTTTTTCCTTTATTTTTTCAATTGCGATTCGTCTAAGATTCTTAAGTTCCTTCATTGGAATAAAACCTTTTTCATCGCTATTTATCTTGATGCTTTCCAAGTAAAACTCAGTATCACCCAAGGCAGAAAGCTTTTCTTTCATTATATCTTTTGTTGTAGGCTTACTAAGAGCCTCTTCTATAGTCTGCCCCAGAATTTGTGTATCAAAATATAAATCATCTTTATTTTTATAGGACACTTTAATACTTAATTCCTTACCCACATAAGAATAAACCTCTAAAGAAAGAGGAAGGGAATAAGAAGAAGCAATCATTTGATCAAGCTCTGCCATAAGTGATTTATTTCTTGTTCTATAAACATTTATACCCTTATGAAGCTTTCTGGTTTCAGGTGCTTGAAGCTCTACTATCTGACCTGATTTTGCATTTTTACCAGAAGTGATCATTACCCCATTAGCAAAATCAATAAGAAGATCATCACCTGCATTAAGATTTTCTTCAAGCTTTATACTTATACTTCCATTCTTAACAGACTGAATATTACCCATCTTAAGGCCTCTTCTGCCTGGCATAGTATCATCTATAAGTAATTCTTCCCACTTCGAATCCTCTTTTCTATCCTTCATAAGATATCCCGAGGTAAATCCTCCCCTGTTAAATGTATCTAAAAGTCTTTTTTCATAAAATTCAGCCTTTTCAAGGGTAAACTCATTATTCAAATAATACATAGTAAGCTTCTTATAAGCATCAACTGCAGCCGCAACGTAATATTCATTTTTAAGTCTTCCTTCTATTTTGAAAGAATCAACTCCAGCATCAACTAACTGAGGTATATATTTTAGTGTGCACATATCCCTCATAGAAAGTTTATAACCACTATTATTATTTATTTCATACTTCATACGACAAGGCTGGGCACATCTTCCACGATTACCACTTCTTCCGCCTGCCATAGAACTCATAAGACACCTACCACTATAGCAAAGACACATAGCTCCGTGGACAAATGCCTCAACCTCTATATCCACCTCACTACGAATTCTTTTCAATTCATCAACTGTCATTTCTCTTGCAGCAACAATTCTCTGAGCTCCTAGTTTTTTTAAAAGTCTTGCCCCTTCAGGACTCAAAATATTCATCTGCGTACTAGTATGGATAGGAAGATCAGGAAAAGCCTCCTTTATAAGCCTGAAAACACCTAAATCCTGAACCAGAACAGCGTCAAGACCAGCCACATAAAGTGGTTCAAGAAAAGAATATAGTCTTTCCATTTCATTTTCTTTTATAAGGGTATTAACTGTGAGATAAATCTTCACCCCATATAAATGGGCAAACTCTATAGCGCTAATAAGTTCTTCATTTGTAAAATTGTCAGCATAAGCCCTTGCTCCAAAAGAATTCCCCGCGAGATAACATGCATCTGCGCCGGCTGATATAGCGGCTTTTAGAACTGACATATTACCACACGGGGCTAAAATTTCTGGTATCAAAATAATTACCTCTTCTCCTTCTCAGCTTCAAGCTGAACAATTCTCTTCTGAAGAACATTAACCTGTTCCTTATATTCTTCAACAAGCTTAAGAGCTGCTTCATGCTTAATCTGAGCCTCTATCACTTCATGTCTAAGCTCATAAAGCTGCTGTTCCTTATCCGAATTATCACCAAAGGCTTCATCAGCCTGCTCCTTGGCTTTGAAATAATCATCGGCAATATTTAAGGCTAATAATACTCCCTGATACTCACTGTTCATCCTTCTATATTCTTCAGATGTTTTGCATTCCGCAATCTTACCGTTAATATAAGTTGCAATATTCTGCAGATAATCCTCTCCCTCATATCCACTAAGAGTATAAACCTTATTATTAATAACCACAGGAATATCTATTCTCTTTTGTCCCATTTTCTGTCACCTCTCACAAAATGATTATTCACCAAGCATGGACTCAAGTCCAAGATGCTTATAAGCCTTTTCGGTAACAATCCTTCCTCTAGGAGTTCTATTAATAAGACCATTCTTTATAAGATATGGCTCATATACGTCCTCAATCGTACCAGAATCTTCACCAATTGCTGCTGATAGAACATCAAGTCCAACAGGACCACCACCATAATTCATTATAATAGTTTTAAGAATATTTCTATCAGTTTCATCAAGACCAAATGCATCAACATCAAGTCTGTCCAGGGCATTCTTAGCAATATTATAATCAATTTTCCCTTGATGTTCAACCTCTGCAAAATCTCTTACTCTTTTTAATAATCTGTTAGCAAGTCTTGGCGTACCCCTGGAACGCTTGGCAATCTCCAAGGCCCCTTCCTCATCTATAGTAAGACCAAGCACTCCAGATGAACGAACCACTATGGTCATTAAATCAGCAACATTATATAACTCAAGTCGTGAAACAACTCCAAATCTATCTCTTAATGGTGCAGACAACATTCCAGCTCTGGTAGTAGCCCCAATAAGAGTAAACTTGGGAAGATCAAGTCTTATAGATCTAGATTGTTCTCCCTTACCTATTACAATATCAATAGCATAGTCCTCCATAGCAGGATATAAAACCTCTTCCACCTGTTTACTAAGTCTATGTATTTCATCTATAAAAAGAACGTCATTTTCTGAAAGCTGGCTAAGTATAGCCGCTAACTCACCTGGTTTTTCAATTGCAGGTCCAGAAGTAACCTTAATATTAACTCCCATTTCCTCAGCGACTATAGTAGCAAGAGTTGTTTTACCAAGTCCAGGAGGGCCATAAAGAAGAACATGATCTAAGGGCTCATGTCTTTTTTTTGCTGCCTGTACAAAGACCTTAAGATTGTCCTTAACTTTCTTCTGACCAACATATTCAATAAAGCTTTTAGGTCTGAGGCTTTTTTCTATTACTTCATCTTCAACAAGATTATCAGTTGTAATTATCCTTTTCTTCATATATAAACCTTAATATATAAACCTTAATATATAAACCTTAATTTATAAACCTTAATATATAAACCTTAATTTAAACAGAATTTAAATAATAATTTAATCTATAAAATAAGCCTTATAAATGCTTAAGAGCTTCTTTTATAAGGTCATTTGTATTCATTTGATTTGCTCCATCTATTTTCCTTATAGCTTTAAGAGCCTCTGAATTCGAATATCCAAGGCTTACCAAAGCCTGGGCTGCAATAGAAATATCATTGGACACATCCCCTTTATCCATATCCAGATCATAATCACTCTGATCAAATATGCTTCCCTCTAAGCTAACCTTGTCTTTAAGCTCAAGAACCACCTTCTGAGCAGTTTTTAAGCCAATACCATTAGCCTTTGATATAGCCTTGGAATCACTTGATATAATTGCAGCAACAAGATTATCCGGACCTAGCTCATTAAGTATACTCATTGCACCTTTAGGTCCTATTCCACTTACTGTCAGAAGCTGTTTAAATAAAGTTTTCTCCTGTACACTAAGAAATCCATATAGCTTCATAGAGTCTTCCTTAACATCAAGATAAGTAACTATCTTAACAAAACTATTAATAGAGCCAAGCTTTCTCATAACATATTCAGGAAGGAATATCTCATATCCCACACCATTACAATCCACAATCACTGTATCTGTTGTAATATCTTCAATATTACCCTTGATAAACGCTATCATATTAAAGCTCCGATTCAAAAAAAATAATATATAATAATAAATTAAGACAATAAATAACTAAAGAGTGCTACAATCAAACCTTGCAACACTCTTTAACTGTCTTAATTAAATGAATTTTTAAGAAAATTTTAAAGGAACTCGAAATCGTCTGATTCTTCTTCTCCATCGCCTATCATAACCTTGTTAGGCTTACGAGCTTCTTCAATTTCACCAACGAAAACATCATCTCCATCTCCGCCGAACACATCATCGTTTGACTGCTGGAAGAATTTAGAAGTTGCTGACTGAGACTTATCATCAGCTTTAGCATCATTACCAAGGCCCGCATCGGCAAATGAATCTACGGTACCTGATGAAGAGCCACCGGCAATCTTATCACCTTCAGTTTTTGCTCTTTCAAGAATTTCAGCAGCAGTCTTTCTAGCTTCTGCAATAATCTTCTCTGCTTCAGCATCAGCCTTTGATGTATCAACAACACCAGAAGCATTGTTTTCAAGATCAAATATTTTTACATTATTATCTTCAATAACTTTCTTTAACTTATCTCTTTCGTCACGAAGATTCTTGTTTTCAGTAAAAAGTTCATCATAAGCTCTGTAAACGGTATCTACATATTGATCTACGTCAGTTTTCTTATAACCAAAAAGTCCCTTTCCAAAGCTTTGTGATCTGATATCCAATGGTTGCATCATATTAAGTCGACCTCCAAATATTATTTACAGCTAGCACCCCGCCAGTTCAGTCTGATTAAATTATAACACATTCTCTAACACTTTCAACCTCAAATTTTTATCATAATTACCAATAAAAACAGTTATCTTCCTTTATATTGGAGAATTTGACTAATTATAGCGATTGAGTACTGCATTATAAACTCTTTATTTCCAAGAAAATTATCATCCAGAAGATAATAACATTCCTTTTTTCTAGCACATTCTTTATATGTAGGCAATTTATCCATCTTATCTTTTAAAGAAGAAACAAAAAAGCCCTCCTTTTCTTCGAAACCATCCCTTTGGCACTCAGAATAATAGTATCTTAAAGTATCTATTTTGATAGGAACAGTAAGGATAGCCTTATTATTCTTAGCCCATAATTTACATTCATACCCACTAGTATCAATTTCAGACGCAAGCGGAAATTCTAAATCAAGAATTATTTCAAGAAAAATATTATTTATAGGATTATTCCCGTTTCTTCTTGTAATTTTAATGTCAGATATTTGATATCTTCCATCAACAAGACCCTCTATAGCCAAAATAGGTCCCAGAAGAATCATTCCCTCCATATCGTCCCTATTATGCCGGAGAACCATAGCCTTATGTCTTTCATTTCCCGAAGTAAGATAATCTAGATAAATATTAATTAATTCTCCGCCATTGTACTTATCTATACGATTAATTCCAAAGTACTTTTCAATGGTTTTTTGTTTGATATTAGGAAGACCCAAAGCAAATTTATAAGGCCTTATAATTTTCATCAAATCAAAATTTCTAATCTTATCAAAATTATCTGTAAGTCTTATATGATATTTTTGTTCGATAAAAGCCATTCTTTTTTCAATATAAGGTATATCAAATCTATCGCCATTAAATTCAACAAGAACATCATAATCTTTAATTATAGATTGAAATTCTCTTATAATTTCAGGCTCAGATTCACCATCATCGTTGAAAAGCTGGATAATCTGCCATATTCCATTCACTTTGATATTAATACCTATTATATATGTAAAAGAACACTGAGCATTAAGTCCTGTTGTTTCAATATCAAACATACAAACTTTTTTATCAGGAAAAAATTTCTCTATATAATCAAATTGATAAATCAAATCATAATTAGGATTATTGTTCGAATTATGATCAACATTCTGAATCTGACATTGATTAGGGTCTGATATAAGATTTTCTACTATTTTTTTCATATTTTTTATATTTTTCGTATGTTTTTTTATTTTATTATCAGGTATTTTTATTCGAATTATTATTTTTTATACTTCAATATTACAAATTAAAAATTTAAAAAAGAATCACTCTTATTAACAGACTGATTCTTTTACACTAATCATAAAGATAATATAAGATACAATTAGTGGAGCAGGCGGGAATCGAACCCGCGTCCGAAAGCTCTTCCACCATCACTTCTCCCATCACAGTAAGTGTTTTAAAATTCCCGGAAAAACACGCCCACTCACAGGCTTATCCAACCAGTAGCTTGTTAATCTTCCCTCTGCCTACAAGCTTAAGCAGGGAAGTTCTCCGCCTCTATGATGCCGGGATCCTATGCAGCGGATGACACAGGTCCGACAGCTGCCATTAGGCAGCGAGTGCTACTCTATCGTTAGCGTTTATATTTTATTAGATAGTTTAACGAGTTTACCCACCTCGGATGGCTATGACAGATTCTAAACCCCCGTCGAAACCAGTACTACCCCTGGTTTATTTACTCTGAAGCAGCATCACTATCAGATGCATCTGTTTCAGAACCAAAAGAAGCCTCATTGAATTCATTAATCTTCTGCTGTAATTCAGAGTTAGCAACTAAATCACCATAAGTTTCCTGCCAATAAGTATCAAACCATGATTCATATTGTAATGAAGATATAGTCCTATTTCTTTCAGCCTCTTCTTTTTGCTGTTTGTAGATATATTTACCAAGTGGGATACCAATAAGCGCTCCCAAACCAAGAGAAAGAACCAAAACAATTAATGCTTTTTTTATCTTGTTCACTTTCATTGTTTTTTTACGATTTTTTTTCTCTTTTTTATAATTATCTACTTTTTCCTGACTCATATATATACACCTCTAATAAGTGAATTTGGTATTATTATATTCTTATAAACCAAATGCTATAATATAACAAATCCACTATATAAATCAAGAGTTTATTTATTTTATATGAATTTTTAAAGGATAAATGATACAAAAAGGAATAATTATAGAACATAAAAAGCAAGCTATAATTTAATTTTGAAGTCTCTTTCAGCCTCTCTTTTTTGATCATTTTTCTTAAGTGTTTCTCGCTTATCATAAAGCTTTTTACCTTTTGCCAATCCAATTTCAAGCTTTACAAGACTATTACTAAAATAAACCTTAAGTGGAACTATTGTATATCCCTTATCCTTTGTTCTTCCAATCAGCTTATTAATTTCACTTTTATGAAGAAGAAGCTTTCTATCTCTAAGAGGATCCTTATTAAATATATTCCCTTTTTCATAAGGATTTATATGCATCTTATGAATAATCACCTGACCATTTTCAACGCTAATATAAGATTCCTTGATACTGCACTTACCCTGTCTCAATGATTTTACTTCTGTACCAACCAGTACAATTCCAGCTTCATATACCTCTTCAATAAAATAATCATGAAAAGCTTTTTTATTATTTGCAATAAGCTTTGTCCCATGTTCTTTAGCCATTAATATACCTCATTACCAATAAAATAATTAATATTTTATAAATTAATCATAGCACGATATTTTATGATTGCAATTGTATTATCTTAATTTTAAACAAATATAAAATCAATAACTCTATCCATCTTGCTACAATTAATAACCTTTACTTTTACTTTATCACCCAGTTTCATTTTTTTACCAGAATTTTTTCCTACCATTTCGAACTTATTTTCGTAATATACATAATTATCATCCATAAGTGTAGCTACCTTTACAGCACCTTCGATAGTAGATTTAAGCTCTACAAAAATAAATTGATTTGTAAATCCAGATATAATGCCCTCGAATTCTTCCTCAAGATGATTACTCATATACTCTATCTGTTTAAGCTTTTCCACATCTCTTTCAGCATCGACAGCCCTTCTTTCTTTTTCAGAATTATCCTCAGAAACCTTAGGAAGAAGCCTAGCATAATGCCTTATTCTATTGTCATCAAGCTTGCCATGTAAGTTTTCCTTTATTATTCTATGTATCTGCAGATCCGGATATCTCCTTATTGGCGATGTAAAATGACAATAGTATTTGCAAGCCAGTCCAAAATGCCCTATACATTCAGAAGAATACCTGGCCTGCTGCATGGATCTAAGTGTCATCTTTGTAAGAAGCGCTTCATAGGGTTCATCCTTAATAGATTTAAGTAGCTTTTGGTATTCCTTAGGATGAAGGTTATCTCTACTTACCTTGAAATATTTCTTAAAGCTTTTCATTGTCTCTCTAAGAACATCCACTTTTTCAGGAAGCGGAGTCTCGTGTATCCTATACTCGAAAGGAATATCTGCCCAGAAATATTCTTCTGCAATTGTTTCATTAGCAATAAGCATAAAGTCCTCAATGATTTTAGTAGCACAATTTCTATCATATGGATGGATGTCAATTGGTACCCCTTTATCATCCACAATAATCTTGGTTTCAGAAACATCAAAATCTATTGACCCTCTCTTTTCTCTTACCCCTCTTAATAATTCAGAAAGTTCAAGCATAAGATTAAACATAGAAAGAAGTTTTTTATATCTTTCTATCAGATTATCATATATTTCTCTAGATTCTAAGTCCTTATTGTCCGGATTTGTTATTCTCTTATTTACAGTATCACCATCGGGTCCTTCAAGAATAATAGCCACATCAGTATAATTCATTCTTTCATTAACATTAATAATACCTTCCACAACCTGATGATCAATAACTTTACCACTAGAATCTATATCCATAAGACATGAAAGACAAAATCTATCCACATCATGATTTAAAGAGCATATTCCATTAGAAAGCTTATGCGGAAGCATAGGAATTACACTATCAATGAGATAGTTACTTGTTCCTCTTCTAAGAGCCTCCTTATCAAGAGGGGAACCTTCTGTGACATAATTAGATACATCAGCTATATGAACGCCTAAATGATATATACCGTCTTCATAGGAAAGGGAGATGGCATCATCAAGATCTTTAGCATCTTCACCATCAATAGTAACCGTATCCCAGCTTCTCATATCTTTCCTTGGAAAATCCGGATCATTTAATGCACTCAGTATATCTTGATCCGATAATTCTTCAGGTATTGATTCAAGCTGAACATCCACATTTTCCGGAAATTCTACCGGGATACCATACGTCTTAACCACCTGAAGTATATCTGTTGCAGGATCATTTATATGACCAATAACCTCTGTTACAAAGCCCTCTGGAGACTTTTTATTGGATCCATAATCCTTAATACTGACTATAACAAGACTTCCTGTAACAGCCCCCTTGGACTGCCCTTTATTAATAAATATATCTCCAATTTTTTTATCATTAGGAACAACAAAGCCAAAATTATCAGATGCTTCATAAACACCTATAATTTCATTAGTATTACGAGAAAGAATCCGATTAATAGAAGCCTCCTTTTTAGGTCCATTACTTGTAGGATTAACTTTAATAAGAACCTTGTCACCATTAAATGCATTTAAAGATTCTTTTTCTGGAACAAAAAATTCCTCATCAAAGCCTTCAACCTTTACAAAGCCAAAGCCTTTGCGAGTCGAAGAATAAATCCCAATAAGCAAATCCTTAGGTGGAAGCATATATTTATCATTTTTAGTTTTTATAATTTTAACATCATCACAAAAATGATTAAGAAGCTTCAAAAAGCTATCCTTCTGGTCGCTTTCATTAATTTCATATAATACACAAAGATCCTTAAATCTAAGAGGTCTGTAATTTTCCTTAGACATAAGTTCTTTTAAATTATCATATATTTCAAGCTCACTTTGACTATATTCGTAACTCATATTAATCCCCTCATAAATAAATACAAAATATGTTTAAGCAACATTATCCATAATAAAACCAAAACTATTATTATTATAATTCATCATCACATAAAAAGACACAAAAAAAGTGCTTACTAAAAGCAAGCACTTAAAATATCACTTATACAAACTGACTATAATTAACCAATCCACTTAGATGAAAGAACTGCAGCAACAATAATAAATAAAGCACCAAGTATTGCTGTTGCTCTCTGAATACGAGCTTCCTTTGAATGCTTCTTATTCTTACTCCAATAAGTATCAACAGAACCTGTAAATGATCCTGTAAATCCACTCTCTTTTCCTTCCTGACTAAGTACAAGTACAGCAAGTGCTATAGCTATAATTATAAAAATAATGGTAAGTGCAATTTTCATTTGCTTATCCTCCAAAAAATCATACCAAATGATATTAACATAGAGTTTATGATATTGCAAGAATATTTTTTATATAATTAAAATAATTTTAAATAAATAT
>JAILGP010000205.1 GCA_024696635.1 Eubacterium sp.
AAATCAAAGGCTATTAATAATTATTGTATAAATATTAATTTTAATAGATATATAGTTGATATAAGGATGAATAATTACGATGTTGATAATGCGGATAAGCTTTTCCGTAAGTTTGTCGAGGCCGTAGCGTATCCCTATTCACATATATCTGTGAGATATAATGAGGATGTAAGAGTAAGGTACAGATTCTGTTCCTGTAAAGAAAATAAAACCGGAGTTTATATGGATGTTATTATTTCTGGAGTAAAATAGGCTTTAGAAAAAATTATTATAAAATATTAAGAAAAACTTCCTATAAAACTTTGGAGAAATATTTAGGAGAAAAATTTTGAGAGAAACAATGTTATCAACTCCTGAAGGCATTCGTGATGTTTATGGCCTGGAGTGTGAAAGAAAGCATGCATGTATTGCCAGTATGGAAAATGTTCTTCATCTTTATGGCTATAAAGATATAGAAACACCAACCTTTGAATATTTTGGTATATTTAATTCTGATAAGGGTTCTGCACCTTCAAATGAAATGTATAAGTTCTTTGATCGTGATAACAATACTCTTGTTCTTAGACCTGACTTTACACCTAGTGTGGCCAGGTGTGTTGCTAAGTACTTTAATGAAGAGGAACTCCCTATCAGACTTTGCTATAAGGGTAAAACCTTTGCAAGTACAAAACTTCATCAGGGAAAGCTTGCTGAAATCACTCAGCTTGGAAGCGAACTTATTAATGATGATTCTTCAGCTGCAGATGCAGAAACCATTGCCTGTGTTATAGATTGTCTTCTTGCAAGTGGTCTTACAAAATTTCAGATTGAAATTGGACAGGTGGACTTTTTCAAGGGGATTCTTGAAGAGGCTGGTCTTGATGAAGATGTAGAAGATAAACTTAGAGATTATATTCAGATTAAGAATTTCTTTGGACTTTCAGAATATATTTCTTCTATTGATATACCTGAAAATGTAAGGGATAACCTGAATAATCTATCTGGTCTTTTCGGAGGCGTTGAGGTACTTGACCGTGCATTTTCAATGACAGAGAATTCACGCGCAAGAGAGGCTGTCGACAGACTTCGTAAGGTTTATACAGCCCTTTCATATTATGAGTATGAAAAGTATATCAGCTTTGATCTTTCCATGATCAATGGATATGATTATTATACAGGAGTTGTATTTAGTGGTTATACCTATGAAACTGGTAATCCTATAGTAAAGGGTGGAAGATATAATACACTTCTTAAGCAATTTGGAAAGGATGCTCCTTCAATAGGATTTTCTCTCTACGTAGATGAGCTTATGAATAGTCTTATAAGACAGGAAATACCTTATGAGAATAAGAAGGAGGCTGCCCTCATTGTATATGTGATAGAGCATCAGGATTCAGCTCTCAGACTTGCTAAGAAACTCAGAGATAAGGGTGTCATTGCCCAGCTTATAAGAAAGTCTAAAAGACATGATACTGAAGAGTATATGGAATATGCAGATAGATATAATGCAGGAAAGGTATATATTCTTCTTGATCAAAAAACTGTTCGTATAATTAGTGCTGATAGAAGCGTAGATGAGGAACGGTCTATAGAATCTCTGGATTGTTAAAATGAAGATTATATTAGCATATAAATTTGGGTATATATAAGATATGTTATATATTTTAGATGTATCCCGAAAAATTTAATTATTTTATGAAATTTATTTGGAGTATATGATGAGATATCTTACTTTTGCTCTAGCCAAGGGAAGACTGGCAAAGGAAACTCTTAAATTATTAGAGAAAATTGGGATTACCTGTGATGAAATAAATGATCCAAAGACAAGAAAGCTTATATTCCAGAATGATGAACTGGGCTACAGATTCTTTCTTGCTAAGCCAAGTGATGTTCCAACCTATGTTGAGTATGGTGTGGCTGATATTGGTGTAGTTGGTAGGGATACTCTTCTGGAAGAGGGAAGAAATCTTTATGAGGTTCTGGATCTTGGATTTGGTAAATGTAGAATGTGTGTTTGTGGACCTGCATCAGCCAGAGAGCTTATGAATAAAAATGAAATAATCAGAGTTGCAACAAAATATCCTAGTATTGCTAAAAATTATTTCAAGGATAAGAAAAATCAGACTGTTGAAATTATCAAGCTTAATGGTTCGGTAGAGCTTGCTCCTATAGTCGGATTATCAGAGGTTATAGTTGATATTGTGGAAACAGGATCAACACTTCGTGAAAATGGACTTGAGGTTCTTGAGGAAATTGTTCCTCTTTCAGCTCGTATTGTTGTAAATCAGGTTTCAATGAGAATGGAGCATGAAAGAATCAATACACTTCTTACAGGACTTAATAAATTATTAGAAAAATAAGAATA
>JAILGP010000207.1 GCA_024696635.1 Eubacterium sp.
AATATATTTAATAATAATGTTTTTAGATGAATATACATTTGCATATAAATAATAGATATGAGAAAATAAATCCTTATTTTTATATGGATTTTGTGGAGGTATAAATGAGTACAACAGATGATCTGATGAGTCAGCTTGGAAAAGATATTTCAGACGAGCGTGCTTTGGAGGAATATTTGGAGAGAATCGGTAAGTATGGAGATATTTCCAAGACTACATTTTCAGAATATTATGGAAAGCTTCTTAAAAAGAGGGACTTCTCCTCTGGTGATATAGAGAAGAGAACAGGGCTTGAACATTCATTTTGCAATAAGATGATAAATGGGAAAACCAGGATCACACGTAATAATATGCTGGCTCTGGCCATTGCAGCTGAGCTTGAGCTGGAGGAAGTGGAAAAATGTCTGATGCTGACTAATAATGGTGCCCTATATCCTAAGGATACAAGGGATGCGGTGATTATTTATTCAATAAATAGGAGACTATCTCTTGCCGAAACCAATAATCTGCTATATTCTAAGAATATGGAGCTCCTTGGACAGATCAGGGATCAAAGCTAGCCATAATTTAATAGATTAATGGATTAAATTAGATTAAAATGGACCCAGTTACCTACATTAAAAATACATATGAGATTATATCGGATATTAGTCCTAAGAATTACGCAAAGCTTGCCAGAAATAAAATTGATGGCAGGCTTTATGTGCTTAAATATCTTAAGGTTTATGATATTGAGGTATATGATAATTTAAAAAGAAGTAATATAGGGGGTATATCAAAAATATATGAGGTTATGCCATCTCCAGGTGGTCTTTATATTGTAGAAGAATATATTGATGGCTATAATTTGGAAATGATGTTGGATACCTTAATGAATAATGGTGAGAAAATGGATTCCATAGTTAGGGATTATACATGCCAGCTTTTAAATACCCTTAGGCAGCTTCATAAGCTTAGGCCTCCAGTAATTCATAGGGATATTAAGCCGGACAATATAATGGTAGATAAAAATGGAAATGTAAAGCTGATTGATTTTAATATTTCCAGGGGGTTTACAGGAAGTTCTGCCAGAGATACATTTGCCATGGGAACTAGTGAGTTTGCTGCTCCTGAGCAGTATGGTTTTCTGGAAAGTGATCCCAGGACAGATATATATGGTCTTGGTGCTACGGTAAAGTATCTTATAAATAAATATGGAATTGAAAGTCCTGACTTAAGGGATTTTGTAGATAGGGCCACTGCCTTTGAGCCATCTAAGAGGTTTGAATCAGCTGATCATGCATTATATTTTCTGATAAATTATCAGGATATAGTTAATGGAATAAAGCCGGATTTTGATAAGGCTGCTAAAGCTTCTGGGTGGAAAAAATTTCTGCCGCCGGGGTATAGAAGTGGAAATATAGTGCATATATTTATTGCAAGCTTTGTTTATATTATGGTCTTGGTATTTACCAGATATTCCTTGGTTGTTGTTTTAAAAAAGCCTGCGGAGGAAAAAGGGCAGTACATACTGGCATTAATTATATATTTATTAATGTTCTTTTCCGTGACATTTTTCTCCTTCGATTATATGGGAGTTCAGAGGCTCTTGGGGCTGGATAAAATAGAAAAGAGTAAGAGACGCAAAAGTATAATTATGATTGATATACTGATACTGATCATTATCTTATTTATAGGTGCATTTTTTATAAATAAGGTATGATTTATGTAATGATTATTAATTTTTATTGGAGTTTAGTCAGATAATAAGTAATAAGCCCTCTATCAAGGCTGAGTGATGTGATATGTACTCAGAATTGTTGGAGGGCTTTATATGTATATTTAATTATTTGCTTAGTATATTAATAAGCTCTTCTGGGGTATTGGCAAATGTGTTGGCACCTATTTCAATCAGGAAATCCTTATCTCTAAAGCCCCATAGTACGGAAATACATGGAAGTTCAGAATTCATGGCAGTCTGAAAATCAACCTCTGAGTCACCTATATAAATTGATTCTTCCTTCTTTGCTCCCAGTTCCTTCATGGCAAGGTCAACCATATCTCTTGCAGGCTTCCTCTTTATTCCATTCTGTTCACCGATTGCAACATCTACATACTTAGAGAAGAATTTTTCGTTTAATTCCTTAACGGCTGAATCGATTTTGTTGGAAACAATTGCCATTTTGAATCCTGCTTCTTTAAGGTTTTTCATAACCTCCAGGATTCCATCATAGGGGCAGGTGTTGTCCAGACAATGTATATCATAATGTTCTTTAAATTTAGGGAGCATTTCTTCTATTATGTGTTCTGGAGTTCCCTTTGGAACCGCCATCTCCAAAGCGTGTTTTATGCCGCTTCCAAAGAAAAGTTTATATTCTTCTATGGTATGTGTGGGCATATTGTAGGCCTGGAGCACATAGTTTACAGAATCCCTTAGATCTATAAGGGTATTTAATACAGTTCCATCCATGTCCCAGATTATAGTAGTAATATTATTGAAGTTTATTTTTTCATTATTTTTCATTTTGTTTATCCTTTAGCTAGAATACCACGAAAACATATGTTAAGAGCTTTGGTAATTCATTCATTGAGTATGATTTAAATTTGTTGATATATTTCATAAAGAATCTGAAAATATTAAATTTTGAAACCAGTATTGTATTTCAAAAATTTCGAGCTATATTATTAGAAAAGCTCTACTCATTTTCTGTCACAACTTGTAGCCTCGGTTGTGACAAACTCATTATTAAACAGCATCAGGCTTTATATTAAATGACATATTTATAAAAGTCAAATATATAAGAATTTATACTGGTATTTACTATATATAGTGGTGACTTTGTAAGAGGGCTGGATAAATAGTATTTTGCTATATTGTGTATAAAGACTGTGCATGAAGTAAGTGTATAAAACTCTTGAAAATAATTAGAAAATGCGCTTGCAAGAGGTCAGATAATGTGATATATTTGAACTCTGTGATGTGAAATTCCTTGTTTCTGTCTGCACCTGGAGTAGAGTGCTTCGGAGCAGGATTATAAAAAAGCTGTAAAGCTTTATTATAATTTTTCAATTAGACAGAAACCAATAAGTCCATAAGGAGGTGCAAAAACATGAATAAGTATGAGATCGCATTAGTCCTCAGTTCAAGAATTGATGATGAGGCTAGAACTGCTACTCTCGAGAGACTCAAGCATCGTGTTGAGAGATCAGGAAGTACAATTACTGATATCGATGAGAGAGGAAAGCAGAAGCTCGCATATGAGATTCAGGATATGGCCGAGGGTTATTACTACTTCGTACATTTCGAAGGTCCAGATGAAGCCCCAGCTTACATCGAATCACATATTCGTATTTATGAGAATGTTATCAGATTCTTAATTGTTAGACAGGATGCGTAATGTCAAATTAGGAGGTTCGTATGAACAAAGTTGTACTTATGGGTCGTCTTACTAGAGATCCAGATATAAGATATTCTAATTCTCAGAGCGGAGAACAGCTCTGTATAGCAAGATTTTCTCTTGCAGTAGACAGACGTATGTCAAGAAGAGATAACAATGGAAATGAGCAGTCAGCTGATTTTATTAACATTGTTGTGTTCGGTAAGCTTGCTGAACATGTTGAAAAGTATTATAAGCAGGGACTGAAGATAGCCCTTACAGGTCGTATACAGACAGGCTCTTATGTAAATAAAGACGGACAGAAGGTTTATACAACAGATGTTGTTGCCGAGGAACTTGAATTTGCTGAGAGTAAGAATGCTGCAGGCAGTAACTTTAATGGTGGTAATGGTGGTTATTCCAACTTCGATTCACAGGGAGGCGGATACGCACCAAAGTCTTCACCAGATCCAAGTGATGCAAATGGTGCAGGATTTATGAATATAGAAGGCGATTTAGAAGGCGCATTACCTTTCGGTCAGAAAAAGAGTTAATTGTTTAGGTTAATGGAGGACATTTGATATGCCATTTAATAAAGAGGGTGCTTCTGCACCTATGAGAAGAAGACCTATGCATAGAAGAAGAAAGGTCTGTGTATTCTGCTCAGATAGTGAGCAGGTAATTGATTACAAAGATGCTGCAACACTTAGAAAGTATATCTCAGAGAGAGGAAAGATTCTTCCTCGTCGTATTACAGGTAACTGTGCTAAGCATCAGAGAGAGCTTACTGTAGCTATCAAGAGAGCTAGACAGATTGCTCTTATACCTTATGTAATCGAGTAATTATAAAAATAAAAGTCGTGAATCATTATTAGTGATTTACGACTTTTTTAATTTCTTTTTCGGATTTTTCTTAAGATATTATATGGATTATTAAAGTGTCTAGGAGTTGAAAATACTTGTAGGCACTTTTTTCTATGATATAATTAAGGTGTTTTTGAAAATTAAGAGCTTTATTCTTCGAAAAAGCTTGTAAAGGTTTACGGTAATAATTGATACAGACATTTGGGAGTATATTTTGTTTAAGAGTATTATTTTTCAAATATTTAATAGTTTTAGAATAATTACCTTTTGGCTTTTAATATCATTTCTTTTTATTGGGTGTAAGGCAGCTATAGATGAAAGTAAGGTGGAAATCACATTAAAGGATACAGTGCTTGGGAGTCAGGTTAACCACTATGCAAGTGCTCAGGAATTTGAGTGTGTAGTTGACGGCAGAAGAGTGGTAGTTGTTGACAACTATAAGCACGAGACGGGGGATAAGGTACAGCTGATCTATAGAGATGGTGAATATTATAGTATTCGAAGTGAAGAGTTTCCGGATAGCGGAGTAACACTTATGGAAAGGCTCAGGTTTAAATATATTGATAATACTAAAGGAAATGATTTTTTTATTCTTATCGTTTATATTCTATTAACAATTCTTACATTTAGAACTCGTATAGATTTTAGAAAAAAATATTTTAAACTAGCTATAGTTACTCATGTTTTCGGAGGTATAACGGCGGTTTTATTTGTGTTAACATGTTTTTGGCTTGATGTAATTACGCTGATTTTTTACGCTGTTATATTTTCTATATTCTGGATTGTCTGGATTACAGTTAAGAATGTAAAAACACACAAGAATAACTGAGAGAAGGCGTGTTAAAACAAAATGAAAGCAATTTAAATAACGACAGGGATATGGCTTTGGAATATGGTAGTAATATAGATTTTTTGGAATAGAATAATGTTGAATTTATGTAAAACGGTTGGGCATTTCGTCCGGCCGTTTTCTTTTCCCTACTTACTTGCTAACAAAGTTTTGTTTTAGTATAATTTAAGGGCTGATTTATTGAGAGAATCCTTATTTTACATTTAAATGATTTTATTTATAGTGTAAAGAGAAAATATAAGAGATATAGATTGGTACATAAGTTATCATAGTCTAAGATAGGGAGAATTGAGAGAGATTTTTAATGAGTAATTTGGCGGAAGGAATAATAATAAAGGGAATAGATGGGTTTTATTTTGTAGATACCCAAGACACCATTCTTAAATGTAAAGCGAGAGGTATATTTCGTAAAAAGGGAATGGTTCCTTTGGCTGGAGACAGGGTTAGGGTTTCTGTTAATGAAGATGATTTAAGCATGGTAGAGGAGATACTGCCGCGTAAAAATTCATTTGTCCGTCCACCTATCGCTAATATAGACAGGCTTCTTATAGTGGCATCAGTTGCTAATCCAGTTCCCAATATTTATAACATAGATAAGCTTACTGTAATTGCAAAGCTTATGGAGGTGGAGCCTGTGATTGTTTTTACCAAGATGGATCTTGGGGACACAGAGCCTTACGAAGAGATATATAGAAATGCAGGCTTTCCGGTCATCTCAATAAATAATAAAAGCGGGGAAAATATAGATAAGCTGGATCAATATATAGGTGAGGGAATTACCGGACTTGCAGGCTATTCAGGAGTAGGTAAATCCTCCCTTGTAAGGCATCTTATTCCCGATTCAGATATTGTGGTAGGGGAAATTAGCAGGAAGCTTAAGAGAGGCCGTCAGACCACCAGGGAAAGCACCTTATATAAATACAAAAATGGATATATTACAGACACGGTTGGCTTTTCAAATCTTGAGCTCTATACCTATAGAGACCAGCTTTCCACTAATAATCTGCAGTACTTTTTCCCTGAATTTGAGAAGTATCTTGGAGAATGTAAATTTACTTCCTGTTCTCATACTGTTGAGAAGGGCTGTAAAATCATTGAAGCCTTAAATGATGGAGAAATAGAAAAGACGAGGCATGAGAATTATTGTAAAATGTACCAGGAGCTGAAGAGTATTAATGTAAATTAAATACTAACAGGAAGAAAACAGGATGGATATTTAAAATATTATTTTTGGATAGTGTATGGTTTAAATAGAAGTTTTATTGGAAGTTTAAAAAGAAAATTTAAATAAAAGTTTTAATAAGAAATTTAATAGGAAATTTAATAGGAAATTTTAGATGAGAAGATTATTGAGAAGCAATGTAGAGGATATGTCCTTATCAGCTTTGCAGGAATATATGGGACCATATCAGAGGGTTTCTATTGATATAGGTACTGGAGACGGAAAGCGACTTTACAGGGTTGCTAAGGGTGATCCGGATACATTTTATATAGGAATAGATCCTGTAAAGGAAAATATGACAGATACCAGTAAGAAGATTGAGAAGAAACCGGAAAAGGGTGGACTTAAGAATCTTATCCTGGTGGTCGGTGCTGTTGAGGCCCTGCCTGAAGAGCTATATGGATTAGGTAATGAGGTTACGGTTTACTTTCCCTGGGGCTCTTTATTGGAAAGTGTGGTAAAGCCTCTTCCTGAATCCATGCAGGAGATTCATAAGATTGCAAGAGATGGAGCGATATTTACATTTATAACTACATATCAGACTTCCTATGAGGCAAATGAAATCGAGAAGCGCCACTTGCCTGATCTGAGTATAGAATATTTTGAAGGTGAGTATAGTGAGAACTTAAAAAATCTTGGCTTCAATGTGGAGTCTGTTACCGAACTTTCTCTTGATGATGTGAAGGCTCTTGGAACCCAGTGGGCAAAGAGACTTGGCAGCGGAAGGGCTAGAAAATACTTTAAAATTGACGGTATTATTGAAAAAAAATAATAAAAAATTTTATATATGGGATTAAAAGACGGTAAAAATTTAGATTATCGTCTTTTTTTTGATGAAAATTATGAAAAGTGCACAAATTTCTTTGTGAAACTTTGTTGAAGCTTTTTGGACACACTACACAAAAAAACTTTAAAAAGGCTAAAAAATATAGTAAAATTATACATAGACCACAGTAACTAATGATGAAAAGTTTAGGAGGTCTTAATATGGAGGGAAACGGATCGAGAAGAAACAAGAAAAATAACAAAAAAAATAAGAAAAGCAAGAAAAAAGGCGAAAAATATAAGCGGGTCTTAGCCTTAACAATAGCATGTACTATGTTATTCTGGCTAATTCCTAATACATTAAGCATTAACGCTGAAACTATAGTTTCACGTGATTGGGCGTCTTATTCATCAGATTATGTATATTCACATATGACAGCTGAGGAAAAGTATCTATATGATAATTTATATGATAGCTGTTATAAGTATCTTACTACTAGTGATGATGCAAAGGATCTATATAGTACAGGTACTTATTTAATCGATCCTGCTGATGCGGGAACTTACAATCCTCAGGATTCTGATGACAAAGCCCATATAGAAGCCATTGTTGTAGCGTTTAAAGAAGCAAATCCTCAGTTCTACTTTATAGGAGATACTTATATAACCAGTTATAATGGTACTACATCAAAAGTGGCATTAGAAATGGATGTGCAGTTTAAAGATGGAGCTTCAAGAGCGTCTGTTACTAATCAGTTGTTTAGTAAGGTGGATTCCTGGATTGCATCTGTGGATACAGGTAGCATGACCAATTATGAGAAGGAAATGGCAATAAATGATTTGCTTTGTGATAAGGTAAATTATGTTGAGAATACAGCTCATAGTCAGAGTGTTTACAGTGTATTCATTGATGGTTCATCTGTATGCGAAGGCTATTCACTTGCTGCATCACTTATGCTTAACACCATGGGTGTTCCTACTGTATGTGTTACAGGAGATAATCATGAGTGGATCAAGGTTCAGCTTGATGATGGCATATGGTATGCGACAGATGTGACTTGGAATGATTCTTGGAATGCAGGATTTACTGGAAAAGATTATTATGATGACGTTAAGAACATCTTTGCTAATATTTCTGATGCGACTATGTGTAAGTTAGATTCAGGAACAAGTCATAATATTTCTGGTCCTCTTTATCAGCCGGAATGTAATTATGATTATCCAAGAACCTATTCTGGAAATTATAGTATGGATATTGTTGATGAGGATGGAGTTGTTACTGTTTCAATCGTGGTAAATGATACCGATGATAGCAGTAAGGAAGTGGTTGTTGATACTGTTACCATGCAGGAAGACAATTCACAGATAGTTCATGATACTAATACCTATACACGCGATAAGGATACTGATGATACTAATAATACTAATGGTACTAATAGTACTAATAGTAGTAATAGTAGTGATTCAACTAATGATTCCAATTATAAGGTAAGTACAAGCGACGGTGGCACAAGTGGTGGCAGCACAGTGAATACAAATACTGGCAGCGACGTAAGTAATGGTAGTGCAAAAGGTGGCAGTACAGCTGGTAATTCTGGAAAGAATTCTAAGTATTCGAACGAATGGGTAGATGGTAAGTGGTATGGCGCTGACGGAAGCCAGACATATAACGGTACACTTTCATGGAAATGTAATTCCTCAGGCTGGTGGGTTGAGGATAGCAGTGGATGGTATCCGATATCCAGTTGGCAGAAGATAGATGGTACCTGGTATTATTTCAAGTCTGATGGCTACATGGCGGCAGGCGAATACTACGGAGGTTATTGGTTTAATAGTGACGGAAGCTGGGATTCCACATATGAGCTCACCTGGAAGGGAAATTCTACAGGTTGGTGGGTTGAGGATATATCTGGCTGGTGGCCATCAAACCAATGGCTAAAGATTGACGGAAATTGGTATTATTTTGGCGGCGACGGATATATGGTAACCAGTATATATGTAGATGGTTACTGGATCGGAGCTGATGGAATATGCCAGTAGACAACATGATTAAAAGGTCATGATCAAAATATCATGGTTAAGGAATCATGATAATAACCTGATTATTAGAGGTGGATGGTTATTAATATAGATTAATATATAAATTTGCTGATAATTATAATTAGAGAAAGGAATGAATCTTTTTATATCAGGTGACAATACAATTGAATATAGCTTAAAAGATTAATAGCGGAAAGCCCGGGGATTTTCTAAATAATGATTATTATAAAGAGATTGTTCCTGGGCTT
>JAILGP010000208.1 GCA_024696635.1 Eubacterium sp.
TATATATTTAAATGTATTTTACTCACGTAGCATTTCATACTCTAATCAGAAAGACTGGCATTAAGCAGCTTCTTGCTAACTCTGGTGGTAACCTCCAGGTAATAAGCAGCCTCTTCATCAGTCATTTCACTTTCTTCAAGCTCAGTAATTGCCTGAGCATATTCTGTATATTTTGTAAGCATATCAAAATACTGTCCAAGAAGCTCAGTATCTGTAGGATTATTATTATATTCAGTCATAAACTCAATATATTGATCCATGAATTCTTCATAAGAATCCATCATAGCCTTGAAATCTTCACTGATCCCGGTAGACTCTGCCACCACAAGAGAAGCACAGGTTTTTTCAAACTCATCATAATAATCATACTCAGTTCTTAAGGTTTCAAACAATATAAGAAATATAACCTTACTATTAGCTTCATCATAAACCACATCTACTACGCAGTCTCCAGCTTTCACATTATTAGTATCTCCATTTTCCGTATCATTATTTACATGTGTCCTAAATCGGCCCCTCATTTCAAAAGCATTAAATCCGCCTATAACCTTATCCTCTGTTTCATAGGATAAAATTCCAAATTCATCAGCAAAAGACTGATACATAGCCTCCCTATCTTCAAATTTGTTAGTATACTCTTTTATAGAATAGTAAACAAAAGCAAATTCACCTGGCTTTTCATCTATATCAAAATATATAACTGTATCATCACTTCCATCAACCTGACCTATTATATTGGACGTAGAAATCTGATAGCCCAATAAATTACTTACAATATTAGTTTCCGGATTAAAGCCATCCGCCATTATACTTGTTCTTTCATAAGAAAGAATTTCTTCATCAGTAAAATCCTTATAATCCTTCTTACTTAAATCTGTCTCAGCAACGGTTTCTGTGCTAGTCTCACTTGCAGCTTCCGTCGCACTTTCTGTAGTAACCTGGCTGACACTTTCTGTAGTAACCTGGCTGACACTTTCTGTCGCTGCCTCTGTCGTGGCCTGGCTGGCGCTTTCTGTTGCAGCTTCTATCAAGGCCTGATCTTGGGCTTCAGTAGTATCATTTACACTTTCCACCGTATTAACCTGTTCAGCCATCTCAGCTTTTTCTCTGGATGAATTCTTTATTTTATTTCCTGCAAAGAGCACTAGCCACCCACCAACTATACAAAGAGCTATGATAGATACAACCTTTTTTCTTCCGTCCTTATAGGTTAAATCAATTATAGCAAGAATCGCTCCTATAATAAATGTACAGCCAAGAATTGAAAGAATAAGAGCCCATACACTAAGCTTGGAATTCTTACCCTCAAGGGAATTATTAGCATTTACAGGAGTCCTATTATTATAATTTGCATTATTTAGAAGATTTGGATCTGGCGACATACCAGCTGCAAAATTATTATTAGGATACACTGTATCTTTATTTACCTGAGGACCATTATTAATACTATTATCCGTATTATATGTCGTATTAGAATTTGTATTATTCTCATTATTATCCGGATTATATGTCATGTTCGAATTTGAATTATTAGGATCATTATTCAATTTACTATCTGGATTATATGTCATATTAGAATTTGCATAATTAAAGGATTTGTCATCTCGATTATCTTTATACTCCATACACTGTCCTCCCTTTATTAGAATAAAATCTTTATAACATTTTATAAAAAGCAGCTTTATATTTGGTGTGAAGAATTGACACAAATAAAAAAAGCCGGCAAAAAACATCAATGCTTCTTACCGGCTTTTTATCCACCTTATAAAGTCAAAATAAATGAATTTATAATAGATTCAAATCAATGGAAAATCAGATTTTATATTTACTCAGATTCCCAGAAAATCATACCATCATTTTACTATATTCCCTTAAAGTCAAATGTAAATACCAGGTCCTCCCCATCTTCAAAATCAATATGATACTCTGGATGTACAGGGGCTCCCCAGGTATCGTCACCGCCCACTCCCATCTGATTTTGTGAAAGTCTCACTACTGTATAATGCACCTCTGGCAGCTCATAATAATGCTTTGCATTTTCAATCTCATGAGGACTATATGGAAGAGCCGAGAAATTAAACATATTACCTGTAAATCTCATTCCTCTTCCCTTTTCATCTGTGATTTCAGCAAATCTTACATCAGTTTTGTTACCACACTCCTGAGGTCTTAGATATCTGGCCATATTATCTGATACTTTATTCTTATATATACCCACCTTGGCCCCACTCTTCCTATCCCAGTAGGTTTCTTCAGGTCCATTTCCATACCATTTTACATTATTATAATCAGCATCAAACTTGAAGATCATACCAAACTCAGGCATGTCCTTCAGCAGATTATTACAATCATAAGAAAGCCTTACATTTATCCTTCCATCAGGGTAAACCCTATACTGAAGGCTGCATTTAGCACTAGGGCAGGTATTAAGGTCGTAAATATATGAAACACATATTGCCCCCTCTTCCTCCTTAAGCTCAGGCCTTGAAGTGCTGGCATACATACTGGCTATCTTCCACTGGCCCAGCCTCTGAGGCATCCTGTTACCAAGATCATTATCCACAGGTGGTCTCCAGAAATTAGGCTTAGGAACCTCCTCAATCATTTCCTTACCTGCATATTTATAGGAAGCAAGTCCACCACCGGTTTCAGAGAAAATGACTTCGAAATTTTCGCCCCTTATTCCAATATTATAATCACCCTTAGTAAGAATCATTTTCTCCCTAAGAGGATTCTCCTCCTTTTCTATATACTTAACCAGGCCCTGGCCAAATGCAATTTCATGGCCAGCTTTGGCCCATTTTTCATCCCTCTTAAGCCTAAAGGATATTGTGACAATATACTCGCCAGGATAATCAGGTAGAGTAAATGGATTCTTAAAGCCAGCCCTTGATTCAGGCGCTACATCAATATTTTCAAGCTTTTTACTTTCTATTACATGACCATCGCACATAATTTCCCCAAAGCAGTCAAATTCAGATGTTGATACAAATAAATTCTTATTCCATACAGTAAAGCCAGTCTCATTAACATCAATCTCAATATTTTGATAATTAAACTTAACCTCCTGCATCTTAGGCGATTCAGTCCTGTCTGCATACATGATTCCATCACCACAGAAATTATAATCTGTAGGTCTTTCCCCGAAATCACCACCATAGGAATAGAACCATCTTCCATATCTATCCTTCTTTAATATAGACTGGTCTATATAATCCCATATAAATCCACCCTGATAAGCAGAATTATCCTGATCCGCCAGCTGAGTATACTTATGCATGGCACCACAGGAATTACCCATGGCATGCATATATTCACAGGAAACAAAGGGCTTCTTAGGATTATCCAGATATTCCTCTATCTCTGTCACCTTAGCATACATTCTGCTTTCCACATCAGATGTAGCATCATAGCTTCTATCATTAAAGATACCCTCATAATGAACAAGCCTTGTATCATCCAGGCCCTTTATGAACTTAGACATCTCATAAATAACCTTACCACCAAAGGATTCATTTCCAAGAGACCACATAAGAATAGCAGGATGATTTTTATCCCTCTGATAGGTGGAATTCATTCTGTCAAGCAGCATAGGCTGCCACTCCTCCCTATCCTTAGGGACAATAAAATCCATATCCTTCTTACCATTTAAATAAGCAAACCAAGTTCCATGGGTCTCCATATTATTTTCGGCTATCATATATAAGCCATATATATCGCATAAATCATAAATCAATTCCTGATCTGAATAATGGCTGGTTCTTATAGCATTTATATTATTTCTCTTCATGGATATAATATCCTGCTCAATTTCTTCCCTGCTGACAGATCTTCCTCTAACAGCACTGAACTCATGGCGGTTTACCCCCTTGAATACAATTCTCTTACCATTGATAAGAAGCCTCTTATTCTTAATCTGGAACTTCCTGAATCCAACATTTACAGGAATAAACTCGCATAAATTACCCACTTCATCAAAAAGTTCTATTTCCAGCTTATATAAATTTGGACATTCGGCAGACCAAAGCTTTACATTATTAATTATTTCTTCAAAGGATAAATGTTCCTTCAGGCCGCATTTCTTTTTAAATATAATCTCTCCATCATATAAAAGTCTTATATTACATTTGCCAGCTCCACTTGTTGTAAGATCTATTAAAAGCTTACTCTTAGAAAAATCCTCATTTTCAAATAAAGTTCTTACCTTAATATCCTCAAGATGAGCATTAGGTTTAGCATATAAAAACACATCCCTGTAAATACCTGAAAATCTATAAAAATCCTGATCCTCACACCAGCTTGATGAAGTCCACTTAAAAACCTGGACAGCAAGCTTATTAGTTCCTTCATTAATATAGGAAGTAATTTCAAAATCAGATGGAGTGAAGGAATCCTCGCTATAACCTACATAATGGCCATTCAGCCAAAGAGCCATTCCACTTTCTACGCCATCAAAAGAAATAAAGACTCTCTTATCCTTCATGTTATCTGGCACTTCAAAGTATTTAACATAGGAAGCTACAGGATTAAATAATGTAGGAACCGGTCCCGGAATTATATCCTCATGGCCATCCCATGGATACTGAGTATTGTCATAAGCCGGAATATCATAGCCCTCCATCTGAATATGAGAAGGAACCCTGATATGATCCCAGGAATCAACATTATAATCAAGCGCCTCAAAACCACTGATTACCTGAGAATAATTTTTTGCATAATGAAACTTCCATATACCATTAAGACTGTATTTATAAGAAGAATTATCATTAAGACTTTCTATCTTATTAGCGTAAAAAGAATGACCTGAATGGGCACTAAGCACATTATCCTTAAAAAACAAAGGATCCTTTATTTTATCTATAGTAAAAATAAAAATCACACTCCCCTCAATAATAAAACCATCAATAATAAAACCATCAACAATAAAATCATCAATAATAAAATCATCAACAATAAAACCATCAACAATAAAATCATCAACAATAAAATCATCAACAATAAAATCATCAACAATAAAATC
>JAILGP010000011.1 GCA_024696635.1 Eubacterium sp.
ATGTTTGTAGTATAACTTATAAATAATAAAAATGATACATTTTTTGCCCAAATCACATCTTGATTTTATGAACTTTCTGTGACCTTTGAGGATGCCTAAGTGGGAATCCTCGGTGATTCAATTGCCAAGTAGTTCACAGCACATATAATCCCAATGTTATAGAAGAATTCAATAGATTATATAAGACTTTAAAAACACGAAAAAGATGTGCCTTACAGTATTAAACTGTTTCGACACATCTCTCCGTGAGTTTGGGTGCTTAAAAGCCTTTTTCAATTGCAATTATTTGGCAGATGTAATTGCAATCAATTTTATATTGCAGCTTTATTACAAGCCGACAATTCTCTTTCAGGTCCAATTATACTGGATTCTATTCTAAATCTTATCAATCTTACATATGCTGTACTGACTAGTCTATTCTCGATCCTGCTCAGAACTGTTATAAGGGCATCACCTGATAACTCTGGAAGCAGAAGCTTTATCACATTATCCTTCACTGTAATAACATCACTCTTTCTAAGAATTCGACCAACCAGACCACTGCATGCTGTTATAATTCTTTGGAATGTATCATAATTAATATCATCATCTATGGCATCAAGATTTATAGTAACCTCACATGCAGGATTTTTATAAGTCATTACATACTTACTCATGAATTCTCTTATGGCTTCATAATTTGACTCATTTGCTACCATAGCGCCATCATATTCTGTATCCTGCTCCATCTCTTCCTCAACAGCATCAAGGACTTCAAAGATATCGATTGCATCGTAAAATGCTATATAATGTCTACCTTCTTCTCTAATGAAATCCAGAACTTTTGCAGCCTTTTCAAAAAGCTCTTCATAAACATTTCCGAACTCAGGAACCATGACCGCACCCATAGACATTCCCATATAGATAGAAGAATCTTCCCCAAATGATTCTTCTAATAATCTGTTAATACTGTTTGTAAGATGAAAATATATTTCTGAAAGCTCAGACTTACTCTTCATATCCTTGCAGAATAATACAAATTCATCATTTCCAAGGCAGGCTTTGATATCATCTTCTTCAGTCACTTCATTTAATACACTTATGCATTCTTCTCTTAGTGCCTGACTCATGTCCTCGCCATATATCTCATAAAAATCATCAATATTATCAATTCTTAATATTGTAAGAATTCCATTCTGGTTCGCACATGCATCCTTAAGTTTTTCGATTATTCCAGTATTTTCTTTCATTTTCTCCATAATAAACCCCTCTCATTAATATGATCCAGGTCCCAAATACTGACCCAAGTCTCTATATTCCACACTCAGCTCACCATTTTATTCACAAACACATATCTCTTTATTACACACTCAGCTCATCATTTTATAAAATACATCTTATTATTTTACAAAATCCATCTCTACAAACAAACTTCTCTCACTTTTCACAAACAACAATAATTTTTCTCTCATTTTGTTGTCTCAAATAAGGGTCTCTTATTAAATCTTTTGTGTCTAGAATTTATCACAATATTTCTAAACTTCTTTTCTTTCTTTTGATTATTTTTATAAAAATCGTACCTAGTATTGTGAAGTCTTTGTGTTCAAGGTCAAAAATAATAAAAAAAGCCATGTTTTATATCAAAAATCCCATGTTTTGCGACCATTTTTCATGGTCAAAGGCATATATTTTTAATATAATCCACAGCATTTGTGAACACAATGTGAAGCAAAACTTCATATTATCTGCTCTTGATGTTCTTATTATTTGTTTTACTATTTATTCCTGCTATTTGCTTTGTTTCTTATTCCTGCTATTTATTATTTTCTTCCTGATTATTTTTCTTAAATGAATATATGGAATAAACTATAAAACCTCCACCAACAATAAAAAATACTATTCCTATTATTGTAAAGAGTATCTGGTTTTCCGAAGTTGCTGCATTCTTTAGTATCATAAATCCAAGGTATATTATGTAAGCAGCTACTAAAACTCTTGTTATCAGTTTGATTTTATTCTTGTCATCCATGAGTCATTTCCTTTTATCTAATATTTTTATTATTTATAATCTATCTGCAATTTATATTGTTTAATATTTATTCACAGTTCTAATCTATCTGTATGTTTTCATTCATTTTCTTATAAATTACATTTATCACTTGATTTATAGAATTCTAATTCTTGCCTTGTTCACATCTGATTCAAAAGCTGAAAGACAAATATATGCCATTATGGCTCCCTGGGTCTGTCCATTTGTCACGCTGATAATCATCATGTTATAGTCACCATTTAATTTCCATATAGGGGAATCCCATGAACCGGAAATGCTAAGGGATACCAGGTCTTTATGATATAGGAAGGTGACCTTGGACTTTTCTACAAATATAGTACGTTTATTTGTTAAAATAAAGAATTCCTTTACCTTAGAGAAAAAGGCCTTATTACAATAAAGTATGATTTTTTCACCACTTTCCAAAAATGACTGGAACTTAGGCAGTGCATTAATTATTAATTCTTCATTCTTACCTTCCACCGCAAGATCATCTGTAATGGAAACTCCGGTTTTTAAATAGTTCTCCACTTCCTTTGACGAACGCATATCATTTATACAGTAATTCATTGTTTTAATGCTTTCATCATCAGACTTTTTACCGGATAGTTTTTTGAAGTCAGTTTCTACACTAAAAAGTGCATTATTAAATCCATTTGTGAAGCCGATAGAATTATTTGTATCATTTATAATGCTGGCGTTATTTATATCATTTGCATCTCCATCAAATGTAGCATCGCAATATGGGCATACCCACTTATTCTGAAGCCTTGCATAGTTTAGATCCCCGCCGCAATTAGGACATTTTTTTACTTCCATTTATGTTAGTCCTCCAAATAGAAAGTCATTTTTTTATATCTACTAGGCTAATCTAATTTATTATTTTATTCAAGTATTTTTTATTTCAGATATATCCTTATGAACTTTGTCAAATACATAAAATTGAGTAAAGTTTTTTCATCCAGGAATTAATTTTATTAAGCAGAATATGGTGATAGAATTTACAGAATTAAAATATTAGGATTTATATTGACAAGGAAATCCCCTTCTGATATATTTTCCTTCAATATAGAGCGAGGGAGTAGCCATCATTTGGGAATTTGATTATGATTTGCCAAATGTTAACATTAATCGTCATCACGATATTTATCCGGTTATGTTGTAATCATGCGAGACTTAAACTATTTATTCAGTGTATATTTAGTTGGAGTCTCTTTTTTTGTGAATATAATTTTCTTGTATATTATATTTATTGTGTTTCGGAATATTTCAATTTCTATGCTATAATTATTTCGCCAAATAAATATGATTACATTTTTTTAAAATAATTACTCTACCGCTCTAAATTCAAGGAGAAAGGAGGTTTATTATAGATGGGTCTTCATGAATCAATGACTGAATTGCAGGAATTAAGCAGGAAAATGAAATTTTACCTGACCATTGCATTTGGCGGAATACTGCTATTTATACCAGGACTCTTTATTCCATCACTTGCATTATTAGGTATAACAGCTTCATTTGCCTGCATGATAATAGGTATGTCAAAATATACTAAAGTATTAAAGGTATATAAATTAAAATATAAGCAGATTTTTGTAGAGGAACCTCTGGCTAAAAATTTTGATAACCTCGTTTATATATGGGATTCAGGTTTCACAGAACGTAAGGTAACTGATTTCCAGCTTTGCTCTATGGGTAACAGATTTTCATCGGAGGATTATATCAGAGCTCAATTTGAAAATGTTCCTTTTGAGCTTTCTGATGTAACTGTTCAGTACCATACCTCCGGCAAAAACTCCCGTACAGTAACCTATTTCAAGGGAAGGATGATGTTTTTTCAGCTTCCGGGCAAGATGGTTAAATCAGTCTGGATTTATTCGGACAATTTCAAATATAGACCATTTACTAAGTTTTTTGGGGTTACTCCTCCAAAAATTGAAATGGAGAGTGTGAATTTCAACAAGAATTTTGATATTTATTCTTCCTACGAGCACGATGCATTTTACCTGCTTACACCTCAGTTTATGGAGAAGCTGGAGTATCTTCGTTCCAAATATAATAGTATAGCAATTCATGTAACTGGAGATTATGCTGTAATAGGTTTTAACGAACCCCTTAACAATGCATTTGACGCTAAGAATCCACAGAATGAATTGTCATATCCGGAGGAAATGGAAAAGATTCAGGCTGATATAAATGATATCAAGGAAATCATCAGGATTCTCAGGGATATTCAAATCAATAACAATATAAATAATGTTTTAAGTACCGACGAAAGGTTTAGAAATAATAACTTTTCGGACGATCCATACAATGTTTATAGAATATATAGGAGGATTTAAGTAATGGGTGGAATTATTTTTTTATTATTTATTTTAATTATTATTGTTTTAGCTATATTTGGCTGGTACATAACAACCTCCAACGGCATTAAAACCGCTGGTCTTAAGGTTTCAGAGGCTCTTTCCGGAATTGACGTTGCTCTTACAAAAAGATATGATGTTCTTACAAAGATGCTTGACGTGGTTAAGGGCTATAAGGAATATGAAAAGGAAACCCTTGTTGAGCTTGTTGGTTTAAGATCTGGCATGTCTATGAATGAAAGAAAGACTGCAAATTCTCAGATGGACCTTCTTTCTTCTCAGATCAGAGTCATAGCTGAGAACTATCCAGAGCTCAGATCTAACACAAACTTTGCTGAGCTTCAGAAGGCTATAATTGATGTTGAGGAGCACCTTCAGGCAGCACGCCGACTTTACAATTCAAATGTAACTGATTACAACAGGCGTATAGTTACATTTCCAAGCAGCATAGTAGCTAACAATATGGGGGCTATCCAGAAACCATTCTTTGAAGCAGATGACTTTAAACGTCAAGATGTAAATATGACATTCTAATTTGCCAAAGGGGTCAGACCCTTTTGGTAAATTTTGAGATTATATAGAATTGGGGTTGGAGGACAAATTCAATGAGTGCGGCTATAATTACACTTTGCGTGGCAGTTGCTACATTTATTCTTCAAGAAGGAATTACAAATATAATTCATGGTATCATATTCAGGCTTTTTTCTAATGTTCATATAGGAGACAGAATTGAGATTCTGATTGATGGCACGACCTACACCGGAAGTCTATCTAAAATCACCATACGACATGTTGTAATAAATGATTTTCAGACAAATGCAGAAATTATAATTCCTAATTCCAAGATTGACTGTTCTCTCATTAAGAATACCTATAATGGGCTGGATCAGCATAACAGATATATCGTAGAATTGCCGGTCAGCTACATGGATGCAGAAAATAAAGAGCACTCCGACTACATTAAAGAGGTTATTAAAAGCTCTGTAGTTGAGTGCCCGTTAACTATTGATACAGTAAATGACATTTATATTGCATTTAAGGAATCCTATGTTGGATATACATTCTTCATTAAGACCAATACCATAGAGGAGAACTTCCGTGCCTGCTCCTGGATCAGGGAAAACCTCATGCAGGAATTATCCAAGAAGGATATTCATATACCATATAGTACATTAAATGTAAATATTAACGATAACATTTAATTTTTCATGGGGTCTGTCCCTCTGGTAAATTTACCAAAAGGGTCTGACCCCTTTGGTAAATTAAGTTGTGCACAATCTTATTTTTTTCACCCGGACTTATTGCATATATAAATCCTCAGCACCTCTGGCACGGAGCACTCCATCCTCACCAAGATAGTAAAGGCTACCGTCGGCTGCGCTATATGTACCATCACCATTATCAATAAGTGTCACGGATATTCCATTTCCATCATAAGCAACTATACTATTCTTTACCGCCTCAGTACTTGCCTCACTTGTTACTTCTGTAGTAGCCTCAGTGCTTGCCTCACTTGTCTCCTTAGTACTTTCCTCGGTTTTCTGTACCTTATTTTCTTCGGCAATTGTGTCCTCTTTTGCCTCCTCTTTTACTTCCTCCACTGCCGTCTCTGCTACACTACCTGTTTCTGTGGTGGCAGTTTCATTTCCCTTATCTCCACAGGCTACAAGACCTAACATCATACAAGATACAATCGCTAAACTAATAAATTTTTTCATTTTTCCCTCCATATTTTTCACGATTTTCTAAAATTTGCCAAAAGGGTCCCCTTTGGTAAAAAAGCTTATTTATAATTGCATGAAAATACATCATAATGCCATACAGTAAAATAAAAAGCTGTATATTTCCGACAGCTCATATAAGCATGTGGAAAATGTACAGCCTTATAATAATTTTTAATTTATGAATAAATCATCCAATAAGTATATCTTTTAATTCGTATATAGAAAGCAAAGCTTTACGATAGCCTTCAACACGGCCGTCCAAATCATTTACAGGATTTTTAGATCTGAAGCTTGGCTTAACAAAGGATATAGATGATGCGCTGGCAGAATTATATCCACCATTATCTATTGTAACTGTCATTACGTTTCCCTTTATGAAGATAGATAAAAAGTATTTCCTTCTAAGCTGAATCAATTGTTCAATCTTAGTTGGAGTAAGATATTGATACGCTTCGTAATCATAGGTCGCTATGGTATCAAACACTTCTGAAAACTCTTTATTTTCTGTATCAATAACAAGCTCATCTTTATTCTGTATATACTTGAAAACACTAGTTTCCTTTTCACCGCTGAGAAGAGTTTTCTTGGTAGTAGTACTCATAATATTGATGATTCCATTTATGGTGAAATTAGTATGGAACTTATATATACCACCATTAAACATGATTTCCTCATGAGTATCACCTTCATCATCTTTCCACTCATAGTAAAACTTCCTGCCCTCAAATTCAAAAGAATCGGGATTAGACGAATTGTACCAATCATAGGAACATGAAGATAATATCCTGTCTAAATGATTTTTTCTCAAAGGTCTAAGTAAACGGGCCTCAATCAATGCATCTGTGTAACCAATACCGCTATCTGTCAGATCCTTACTATCCAAATGATATGTCATTTCCAACTTATCATCGAAGAGCTTTAATGTAGGCTCTGCAATTTTATGCTTATAGTCATATCCCTTCCATTCAGGACTTCTATTTGTTGTAAGAACAATTATTGCAAAAACAACTATTGCCATGGGAAGTAAAGGCAAAAAAACAATAGCAAGTAATACTATAAGAACCGTCTTTCCTCCTCTTATATCTCCAAATATTTCTTTAAACTTGTCCGACACCCCCTCAAAGGGAGATGCAGGTGTAATTGAATTAAAATGTTGGTATTCATTTATCAGCAGTTCCCTATTAGCCAGGTGAACCCTGCCTTCAATAAGTCTTTTTCTAAATTCACTGAGTTGCATGCACTCAATCCCCCAAAGCTGATTTAAATTTGTATATTCATACTAAATTACAAATTAAAAATATATATTTAAAACATTTATCCATACCATGGATTCGCAATATTCTAATCTCTTATCCACACTTTGGACTTATGCTATATATTCATACTCATATCAATATTCTGAATCTGAGACAGGTTTTCCTCATGAATATAATCCATCTTAGTAATACCCTTTGAACCACATACAATTGATGATGGAAATGTTACTACATAATTATTTAATTTGGTTATATTACCATTAACTGCTCTTCTGGCAGCTGAATACTGCTGAGACTGTTCAGACAGCTGATTTACAAGATTATTAAATATATCGGCACTTCTAAGTTCTGGATAAGCCTCACCAAGAGCAAAGAAACCCTTTACCGCCTGTTCCTGAGCCATGGCAGCTTCATTTAACTGAGCCACACTGGCATTTGTCGGAATCTGGGTGAGATGCCTAAGTCCCTCAAAAACCCTCTGTTCATGCTGTGCGTACTGCTCAGCCACCTTCTTGCCCTGCATAAGTACATCATATCTTTGTCTAAGCTGTATTTCCACACCTGACAGGGACTCATCTATCTTTAATTTCACCCTGTTAATTGAATTTGATGTTGATATATACCAGCCTGCGATAGCTATAGCTATTATCAAAACCAAAAAAATAATACCAAATATAATTATGATACTTGCCATAATACTTTCTCCCTTCTCCTACCCTCTAATAAAACATGAATTATATCCTTTATTCAGAATCCCACGTCCATCAATTTTTATTGGCATAGATAACTTATTTAATATAATAACATTTATTATTTCAGACCGTCAACCTAAGCGCACTAGGCCTGACCATCAACCTAGCTGATTTTGACTCCAAAATCCCATAGCACCTTCCACCCTAATCCCATGGCACAAAAATACCACGAGCCAAAACCCGTGGTATACATTATATTTAAACACTCCCCAAAGCAAATATCAACTAAACTATATTCTTAATACCTTCACATATTCTCCTTGCAACCACAGGATTATTCATTGTATATAAATGTATTCCCTTTATATCACTCACAAGAAGATCAATTATCTGACTTAAAGCATATGACATACCAGCGTCAAAAAGCGCCTCCTTATTATTTTCATACCTTTTTATAATTCTTTCAAATTTTTCTGGAAATGTAGCGTTACACATACTTACCATACGTTTAATCTGGGCTGCATTTATAACCGGCATAACTCCTGGAATTACCGGTATATCAATATCCGCAATTTTACATTCCTCATTAAAATGAAAGAAAGCTTCATTATCGAAGAAAAGCTGAGATATAAGCACCTCTGCCCCTGCATCAACCTTTGATTTAAGGCATTTTATTTCACTTACCCTGCTTGGCGATTCAGGATGGCACTCCGGATAGCAGGCTCCAAGAAAACAGAAATCATAGTTGGGTTTCAAAAATTTTATAAGGTCTGATGAATGCTTAAAATCATCCTTTGCCATTACCTTGTCGCTCTGATCACCTCTAAGGGCAAGAACATTTTCAATCCCCTCGGCCTTAAGAACTCTGGCAAACTCCTCAATCTCTGCCTTATCATAATGAAGGCATGTAAGGTGGACAACCGGCTCAATATTATATTTATATTTAATCCTCTTTGCCACTTCTATAGTACGATTACAATTAGATGAACCACCCGCTCCAAAGGTTACACTTATAAAATCTGGATGAAGCTCCGATAAAACCTCCAATGTAGCATCTATATTTTCCAGCTGGGAATCCTTCTTAGGAGGGAATATCTCAAAAGAAAGACTCCTTTTTTTATTCTTATATATTTCTGAAATCTTCATTACTTACCTCTTAAAAAACGCTTCTATCATAATCTAAAGCTCACAGCCACCCCATATAGCCTAAGCAAAATGGCCATCTCTATTTATCCCTGATAATCCTTGCCGCCTTAACAAGATTTATAAGGCTGGCCTTAGTCTCTGTCTCTCCCCTGGTCTTAAGTCCGCAGTCCGGATTAACCCAGAGCTTGCTGTCCTCGATACGGTCTCTCATGGCATTTAGAGCATTTACGATTTCATCCACAGATGGAACTCTTGGGCTGTGAATATCATATACACCAGGCCCCACCTCAGTCCTAAAATTATTCTCCTTAAGGGAGTCCAATATCTGAAGGTCAGATCTGGATGCTTCAAATGTAATAACATCCGCATCCATAGCATCTATAGCAGGAATAATATCTGTAAATTCGCTGTAACACATATGTGTATGAATCTGAGTCTCTGGCTTAACCCCGCTATGGACAAGACGAAATGCAGGAATAGCCCAGTCAAGATATTCAGAATACCAGTCAGATTTGCGAAGAGGAAGCTTCTCTCTAAGAGCAGCCTCATCTATCTGAATGATGTCGATTCCATTTGCCTCAAGATCAAGGACCTCATCCCTTATGGCAAGGGCAATCTGAAGAGTGGACTCCTTAATGGATATATCCTCTCTTGGAAATGACCAGTTAAGGATGGTAACAGGACCTGTAAGCATACCCTTTACCGGCTTATTGGTACAGGACTTTGCATATTTTGACCAGAATACCGTAATAGGTTTCTTACGTGACACATCACCCCAGATAATTGGCGGCTTAACACATCTTGTTCCGTAGGACTGAACCCAGGCCTTCTCAGTGAATATATAGCCTTCAAGATTCTCCCCAAAATACTCCACCATATCATTTCTCTCATACTCACCATGAACCAGAACGTCAAGACCTATCTCCTCCTGAAGCTTTATGCATTCAGCGATTTTTTTCTTATTGAAGTCTCTATATTCCTCAAGTGATATAAGACCCTTACGAAGCTTCTGCCTATTCTGTCTGACATCCTGAGTCTGTGGAAATGAACCAATACTCGTTGTAGGAAAAAGTGGAAGACCCAACTTTTCCTTCTGAAGCTTCTCCCTCTCACTAAAATCAGGAAGCCTTGTATAATCCTCTTCCTTTATAGAATTAACCCTGTTCCTTACCTCCTGGTCCACGCTATTTATACGTCCCTGGAAGAGCAATTGATTTTCTTTATAGATTGGGTGATCCTTTACATTTGCAGATTCACTAAAGTCGTAAAGACTTGAAATCTGGCTAAGCTCCTGAAGCTTCTCCTGGGCAAATGCCATATGCTTCAGATAAACCTCAGAAAGCTTTGTCTCATTTTCAAGACTATATGGTACATGAAGCAGGGAACAGGAGGTATTGAGTACAATGTCACTTGCGTAATTCTTAAGCTCAGTCAGAATATGGAGAGTCTTTGAATAATCATTTTTCCAAATATTCTTACCATTAACAAGTCCTGCAAAAATAATCTTTCCCTTTGGGAATCCCTTTGATTTTACAAGGTCCAGAGTCCTTCTTCCCTCTATAAAATCAAGTCCGATTCCGTCAAATGCCATATCACATACCTGGGAATAAATATCTCTTATATCTCCAAAATATGTTTGAAGAAGAAACTTAAGTGACTTCTTATTTTCCAGGAGGGACTTATATATCTCTCTAAAAAGCTCCTTATCTTCTTCATTTAAATCCCTGACAAGCCATGGCTCATCAAGCTGAATCCACTCTGCCCCCTCTTGATATAACTTATCAAAAAGCTCTGCATAGGAAATAATTAAAGCCTTGGCAAAATCCTTTGAAGACTTATTTCCTGTATATCTTGCAAGTTTAAGAAGGGTAAATGGACCTATAATATCAATCTTTGTATCTATACCTAAAGCCCTTGCCTCCTTAAACTCTTCAATCGGCTTATTACCACTGAGTCTTATTTCTGTATCATCATCAATTTCAGGAACAATATAATGATAATTAGTATTGAACCACTTCTTCATGGCAAGGGCCTTTACATTTCCCTTATCCCCCTGATAACCTCTGGCCATGGCAAAATATGTCTCAAGTGGTGAAAGTCCAAGCAAGGAATATCTCTTAGGAATTATGTTAAAGAGATATGCCGCGTCCAGCACATTATCATAAAAGGAGAAATCATTTGATGATATAAAGCTTATTCCTGCTTCCTTCTCTTTTAAGAGATTTTCCTTTCTTATTTCATAGGCAGTGGCTGAAAGCACATCCTCTGTAATCTGACCCTTAAAAAACTTTTCTGAAGCAAATTTTAATTCTCTATCCTTTCCAATTCTCGGATAAGCAATAACTGATGTTTTCATATAAACCAATCTTCCTTTTCTAAAATATTGACTTAGCTTAGCAGGAACATTTTTAAGTCCCAGTCTCTTAAGTCTTTCTTGGTTATGAAGTATACGGCTACATAGGCTTTGGGTAAAATATAAAAACTTGTGGTTTATCCATAGATTTTATCTATTTATTATGATATTATCATTGGTATAGTCTATGGTTATTGCCACTGATAAGAATTGCTTATAATGACTATCAATCAAAATCTTATCTAAAATAAGGAGAATTTATGACACTTAAACAGTTAAGATATATAACCCTTGTAGCAGATACGGGAAATATTACAGAAGCCGCAAAAAAACTTTATATAGCACAGCCTAGTCTTACCGCTTCTATTCAGGAGCTGGAAAAGGAATATAATATCACTATTTTCAATAGGTCCAAGAAGGGAATTGAAATCACCCAGGAGGGAGAAGAATTCCTAGGATATGCAAGACAAATTCTTGAGCAGACCAATCTTATAGAAGAAAGATATAGTGGAGGGAGCACTGGAAAGCATAGATTTTCTGTGTCCTCACAGCACTATTCCTTCGCTGTTGAATCATTTGTAGAGCTTCTAAAAAAAGATGGTGGCGAAAAGTATGAATTCCACATGAGAGAAACAGAAACCTATGACATCATAAAAGACGTGGCTGAACTTAGAAGTGAAATTGGAATACTATATAGAAATAAGTTTAATGAGACTATAATAAATAAAACCTTAAGGGATAATAATCTGTCCTTCACTTCACTTGTAATAGTAAAGCCCCATGTATTTATAGGCAGAAAATCCCCACTGGCAGAAAAGAAAAGCCTGTCACTGGATGACTTAAAACCATATCCCCGACTTTCCTATGAGCAGGGATCACATAATTCATTTTACTTTTCAGAGGAAATACTTTCTACCGTGGACTCAGATAAAGAAATCATAGTCCGCGACAGGGCAACACTCTTTAATATGCTTATTGGTATGAATGGATATACTATCTGCAGTGGTATCATAAATGAAGAACTGAATGGACCAAACATAATAGCTAAACCCCTTGAGGTGGATGACTACATGGAAATAGGCTATATCCTGCCCAAAGCAATCCGACCTTCAGCCCTGACTTTGGACTATATAGAGATCCTAAGCCGGACTATATTATAAAAAGGAGATACTGTTTTTTCAGTATCCCCTTAAACTAATTCGTTCTCTATTATATTACATTTTATCTGATAAATACTTTACCAGATACAACCTCATATTTATTTCATATGATCATATGGCTTGATTGTATCAATTGTTCCATCCTCATGAATTGTAAGCTTTGTAAACTTAACACTTCTCTTATGTGAACATCCATCTGAAAGCTCAGCATCATGATAGAAGAGATACCAGTCACCATCTATCTCAACAATTGAATGATGGGTTGTCCATCCAATAACTGGCTCCATGATTCTTCCCTTATATGTAAATGGACCTGCTGGATTATCACTTTCTGCATAGCAGAGATAATGTGTTGTTCCTGTTGAATATGAAAGATAGTATTTGCCATTAAACTTATGCATCCATGGTCCTTCAAAGTATCTTCTATCTTCATCTCCAGCCTTAATCGGCTCCCCATTCTCATCAAGTATCTCAAGCATCTTTGGAGCTTCAACAAAGCCTGTCATATCCTGCTTGAACTCTGCAAAAAGAGGGCCAAGTGACTTCTCATTGCCTTCAGGACGATGCTCATCAGGATTAAAGCTTCCTGACTGCCACATTTCAAGCTGTCCTCCCCAAAGTCCACCGTTATAACAGTATATTTTTCCATCATCATCAAGAAAAACTGCTGGATCTATACTATAGCTTCCCTGAATATAATTATCCTGTGGTGTAAATGGACCAACAGGTGAATCTGAAACAGCAACTCCAATACGGAAAATCTCTTCCTTATCCTTTGCAGGGAATACAAGATAATACTTACCATTTAACTTAATAGCATCAGGAGCCCAGAGCTGTCTTCCAACCCATGGAATATCCTTTTCATGAAGAGCAACTCCATTATCAACACAATCACTATCAAGAGAATCCATAGAAAGAATATGATAATCTTCCATTCTATACTGTTCTCCATCATCATCTTCAGGACAGTCCCAATCTAAATCGTGTGATGGATATATATAAATCTTTCCATCAAATACATGAGCAGAAGGATCTGCTGTATATATATTAGTAACTAATGCTTTTCTCTCATTCTTTTTCATCTCAACCCTCTTCACCCTTTACAATAATTCATGATACAAACAATCTACTTTTTAAGTATAATCATTGCCGTGCAGTAATTTTACCATAGAAAAAACCTTATTACTTGTTAAATATTGCCATCTAATTAACAAATATTTCTATTTTTATTATTTATCAAAGTCTGAGAGCTAAAGAAAGGCCAGAAAATTTAAGTATTTTTCATTACTACTGCTTCAACTGTATCTGCCACATGTTCACAAGCATCTGCACACTCTTCCAGTTTTGAATAAATCTCTTTCCAGGAAATTACATCCAAAGGATTTTCACCATTCCAATTCTTTCGGATGTCATAATTTGCTTGAAGATAAAGGGTATCACATTCTTCTTCTGCAGCATTAACATCAACCACAAATTGATGCATCTGGGCAGATTTCTTGAAATTAGGAAGTTCGGTAAACATTTCCTTCACCCTTGTTGTACAAACACATATTTTTTCTGCAAATGTAATGGCTTCTTCATAGATTTTTTCTATATTGTTAATGTAAAGGGATTGCAGAACTTCTTCTATACTATCAGTTACATGATCCAGCTTATAACTCATTTCAGCCATATCTTCACGATCGATAGGTGTTACAAAGGACTTGGCAAGAGCAGTAGACATTTCATGCCTTAATGAATCGCCTTCGTGTTCAAATTCATGCATCTTCGTCAACATTTCTTTAATACTATCAATATTATAATCTTTCAAACACTCAAGAAGAAAGTGTGCGGCACGGCATGCAACATCTGCAGCCGAAACATAATTATTCCAATAAAAATCATTTTTCTTATTTGCCATAATTTCCTCCAAATTAGAAAAGGGTCATAAAGACCTTAGTTATTATAAATCCAATGATTCCACACCCTGGAAATGTCAGCACCCAGGTCATCATAAGATTTTTTACAACGCCGAGATTAACAGCAGAAGCTCTTTTTACCGCTCCAACACCCATGATAGCCGTTGTTTTGGCATGGGTAGTTGATACAGGAATTCCAAAAAGAGAGCTGATTAGTAAGGCAACCGATGCTGCAAGATCCGCTGAGAAGCCCTGGTATTTCTCCAGTTTTACCATATCCATTCCTATTGATTTGATAATCTTCTTACCTCCAATAGAGGTTCCTACAGACATGATTATAGAACAAAGCAACATGATCCACGCCGGCATCTGTACCGCCTGTGTATCACCGCC
>JAILGP010000013.1 GCA_024696635.1 Eubacterium sp.
CTATTTACATAGTAACCATCTATAAATTTATTTGTCTCAAGATATCCGGAAGAATCAAAATGATAAAACTTGCCATCTATCTTGTACCAGGCATTCTTTGCATACCATCCGGTATCATCCCCATACCACCATTTACCATCGCTTCGCCAGCTGGCAATATTAGGATAGGTCCAGGCTCCATTATAATCCATCCAATAGCCGCCAATATAGCAATCACAGGCCATGGTCTTATCTTCATAAAAATAGTACCATATCTTATCTATCTGAACCCATTCCTCTTTCAGATATTCACCATTCTTAAGCTGATATTTCCAGTTTTCCTCTTCCTGAACCCATTTACCACCACTTGTGTCTCGGTATTTATCGTCAGCTTTTACTGGTGCATGGGAAAATGTTACTGCAAAAATCATTAATGCTAATAAAAGTCCTATATATTTTCTAACTCTTTTAAATGATTTCATAGCCAGCATTCCTCCCTTTTATCCAAATACTATGATAAAAATTAAATCGGAGCCTATCTTTCTATTAAAAAATTTTCATTAAAAAATAATATTTAAAAGTTTTTCATTAAAAAAATATTCTAGCACATGACCTTGTTTTTCGCAAGAAGGCTAGCCTTGTCCAAAAACCCCCTTTATCGAATAATCTGATAAAGGGGGTTTTTGTTTACTTAGAATGTATTATAAATTGTTATAATTTTGGGCCTTAATTATTGTAATGCACCATCGGCACCAAGATAATATCCATCTATATAGGTATTGGTTACCATATATCCATCACCATCAAAGTAATACCAGTAACCATTTATCTTCTGCCACTGATTACATGCATACCAGCCTGAGGTATCACCAAACCACCAGCCGCTGCCGTTATTATGCCAGCTTCCATATGCCTGGTAGGTCCAGGATCCGTTATCACTTAACCAGTATCCATCCCTCCACTCATTAGAGGCCATCTCACCACTCGGTGCGAAGTAATAATAATAGCTTTCCAGATATTGCCATCCGGTCATCATATATTCATCAGGACCTACAGCATACCAACGCCCTGTACTTCCCGAACGAATCCATGTATTGGTTACAAAATATCCCTGATAAGCATATTTCCATCCACTGCCAACTCTAGCCCATCCATCAGCAAGACTTGTCGGTGTACCTGAACCAGTACCACTATAGCCTGATGAACCGGAACCAGAGTTAGTAACATTTTCTCCACTGAGAACTCCATTAGCTACCAGCTTGTTATAAACATTTGAAGAAACATCAACAGAAAATGTAGCCTGAGGTCTATCAGTTCTAACTGCTGGAACATTTGCAGTATCATATCCAAATTCCTGTGACCAGTAATAATAATATGAACCGCCGTAATAAACTACACCTATTCCAACACTCTTATAATTAGCTTCAAGAATATTAGATCTATGACCACTGGATCTCATCCATGAACTATGATCCATATCTGAACTGCTATTAGGATTAATATTTCTATCCTTCCCAAACATAACAGCAAAAGGATTCTTAATACCCATAGCTATGTTCTCACCAGCAGCTTTAGCACTTACTGTAAAACAGCTATATCCTGTTGGTCTTGTATGTGCCAGACTCTCATTAGCCACGAAAGCATCATTTGAATATGCAAGTCCATTTACCACAGACTCAGCAGCTCTCTGCATAGCCGCTCTAAGAAGCTCTTCATCCATAGATAACTGACCGAGACCATTGGCCGCTCTTTCTTCATTTACATAGTCGAGAACCTCATATGCATAATCGTATAACTGGGTTACCGTTATAGAAACGCTTGCATAACGCTCAGCATTTACCTCTCCGCCACTTTGAATAGGTACAAAACCAATTATCAGGGCTACCGTAAGCATAATGCTTATAAAAACTTTTAGTTTTTTGAAATGATTATTTTTTGATTTATTTGATTTAAGACTAGAGTTCGAACTTGAATTCGAAGTAGAATCCTGCCGGAACTGACCAGATCTACCAGCTCCAATACCAGCCCCTGAATAAACGCTCATCATAAAATACCTCCTGGAAATCCGTTAAAACACGAAAATCTAATATATTGATATATTATAACTTTTTATGATTCTATATATAAAATATATTTCAACATAATATACGTATCACAAATTTTATTTTTACAATATATTGTGCTATCACCATGCGTATTAATGATTATTATAACGCAGTATTTCATATAGCGCCATAGCAAAATTACCAAAATTTTATTTATTTATAAGAAGATATGCAAAATACCCTGCATAGGATATAAGCATGAGAATTCCGCCCTTTCGTCCCAGTTCCTTATTTTTAACCACAAGGATAAAGAGTAGGAATATAGCATAGAGAGCCACAAAACCATCCACAAGGAAGTTTGCCCCCTGAGCCATATAAGGAAGGTCAATCATTACAGAAGTCATACCTAATATAAAGAGTATATTAAAGAGATTGCTTCCTACTATATTGCCGATGGCTATATCTGCACTTCCTTTTCTTGCAGCTGTAACAGAGGTCACAAGCTCAGGAAGAGAGGTTCCAAAGGCTACTATTGTAAGTCCTATAAGCCTGTCAGATACCCCAAATACTTTAGCCACTTCAGTTGCTCCATCAACAGTAACATCGCTTCCAAAAATTATGGCAGCAAGTCCGCCCAGAAGATAAAGAGGTATAGTCCAGGTTCTGAGATCCTTGATTTCATCCCCTTCATCCTCATCCTCTGCATGCTTTGAATACCAGAAGAGGTATACCATATAGCCTATCAATATAAGAAGGAATATGATTCCTGTAAGTCTTGTAAGCTTTCCCCCAACAAGCCCCCAGAAAACCATAAGAATTGTTGAACCAATAACTACCGGAATGTCCACACGAACCGTTGCACGCTTAACCTTAAGGCTTGTTATTATAGCTGTAAGTCCAAGAATCAGAAGAACGTTCATGATATTACTACCAATTACATTTCCAATTGATATTCCATTATTTCCTCTGAGAGCGGCACTAAGGCTGACCGCAGCCTCGGGCGCACTTGTCCCAAAGGCTACTATAGTAAGTCCGATTACCAGCTCTGGAACTCCCAGCTTCTTGGCAACAGCAGATGCTCCGTCTACGAAGAAATCCGCTCCCTTTATCAGTAATATAAAACCAACTACTATTTTAAATAATTCAAAAACTATAGACATATTATTCTTCCTTACTATATCATGTTTTATGTAGTATAATGCTTTCTCTAAGCATATTATATAAAGTCAGCCATCAATCCACATGACTTAAAATTTTAGAGCAAACACAAAGCTACTATACCACAAATCCCATGGCTTTACAATTTATCAAAAGGGGATTATTATTGTTGATGGTAATTTTAAAGAAGAGGTAACATCATGATAGCTATCATTAAACCGGACGCAACTGAAGACCAGATTTATGAATTGACCGAATGGTTTGAGGGACAAGGACTAAGATGCGATCTTTCCAGAGGTGATTATCAGACCATAATAGGTCTTGTTGGCGACACATCAGGAATTGATCCCGAGCTTGTGGAAGCCCTTGATATAGTTGAATCCGTAACTAGAATAACAAAGCCTGAGGACGACCAGGCAATACGATCCAGAGCCCCTGGAGATTTTCGTCGTTCAGGCATAAAAACCGTTGGCGTTGTAGGACTTGGACTTATAGGTGGTTCCTACGCCAAAGCATTTCAAGACAAATCTGAGGCCAGGATTCTGGGCTACGACCTGTCCGATTCAATAACCTCCTTTGCAAAACTGGAGGGAACACTGGACGATATATTAACAAAGGATAATATAGGAGAATGCGATCTCCTTATCGTTGCTCTCTACAACCAGGCAATCATAGATTTCATAAAGGAAAATGCTCCTTATATAAAGAAGGATGCCCTTGTGATTGACACCGGTGGACTTAAGAGACGTATCTGCTCAGAATGCTTCCCTATAGCCTCTGAATATGGTTTCACATTTATAGGTGGTCACCCTATGGCAGGTAAAAAATTCTCCGGCTACAAATACAGTACCGGAAAGCTTTTCCGCGACTCATCCATGATAATAGTACCAGATCCAAAATGCAGGGATATATACACTATACTTCACAAAGTTGAGGATGCCCTTGCCCCATGCCGCTTCGGAAGCATAACTGTCTGCAGCGCTGATAAGCACGACTCCATGATTGCATTTACATCCGAAATGGCCCATATAGTTTCCAATGCCTACATCAAGAGCCCTACCGCCAGAGAACATAATGGTTTTTCCGCCGGAAGCTACAAGGATATGACTCGAGTTGCCTGGCTGAATGAAGATATGTGGACAGAGATTTTTATGGAGAATAAGGATAATCTTATTTTTGAGCTGGATACTATAATAGGCTTCCTTGAGGAATATAAAAATGCCCTGGAAACCGGGGACTCCGAAAAGATGAGAACCATTCTGAGAGATGGAAAGCAGGCTAAAGAAGAACTGGACGGAATCTAAAGCAGAAAGTTTATAATAGTCAATTTAAAATATATAATCTAAAATTTAGTTTCATATTTTATATAAAGCAAAATGGACCCGATTTAATTCAGGTCCATTTTATTATTTAAAATATTATTTAATAAATATCAGTTTCAAATTATTAATTACATATGGAAAAAATCTTAGTTTACTAATCCTCATTAAGAGTATCCAAAACAAAATTATATATAACCGAATATAGGTAAGCTCCAGCTCCAGCTATATAGAAAAATACTCCAGGACCAATCAGCTTGGTACATCTCATCCTTTCAGCTTTTTCAACTCCGGATTCCTTAAACATTTCTATAAAAGAATCCCAGCTGGCTTTTAACTCGGCCATAGAATCAAGACCTATTCCATAATACTTTGTATGGGAAAGTACTATAACCAAAATTATGGTAAGGACTACCATTCCAAGCCTTATGCTTTTCTCCCATTTGGGAAGAAAAGGTTTTTTAGCTATATTATCCATATAGGCCGTATAAGCCATAAAAAGAATCAGAGCAAAATAAAGAGTAAGATAAATACAAGGAGAAATATTCCCCCACTTATAACTAGTGGAAAGCACCTGACCAGCACCATCCGTAACCCGAGCGCCCTTAAAGCCTGCAGTCATAGCAGAGAAAAAGCTGACCCCTGTGTTAAACCTGTCTATAGTTCTTATAAGAAGAATATCCCAGTATAAAAATGCCGCAGCAATCATAGCCCCGCATCCAGCCAGACCTACTATGCCACAGTTTCTGTATGCATGTTCCCTCTCATAAAATGGTACATCACTTTTACCATTTCTCTGAAACATATACGCCTTCCTCTCTAAGTTCAGCCAGTTTGTCCTTGACCATATCAAGCTCTTCGACATAGGTCATTCCAAACCACTCCTCATCAGTAGATATGCATTTTACATTTCCCTTATCTCTTGTAAGGATACTCTGTACAGCATCAGAAATAGTTTCTTCAAAAGTATCCGGTCTTCTCTTCATTCCCCCAAGGAATCTTTCGGCAAATGTTATCTCTATGTCATCTATAAAGCCTTCGCTAAATGCCCAAAGATTCATAGATGCTAAAGCCCCAACAGGAATAAGATGATAGGATATTCCACCATCCTCAGTGTAGTAACCTCTTCCGTCCTCAAGCTTTATATTCTTTCTTTCATCTATCCTGATAAGTGTACCGGTATCATCAACCTGACAGATACCACGGCTTACATTCCCTGTAGGGCTAAGTGTCTTTAAAAGATCATAGCATATACAACCATGATCACCAGGCCTCTCAGCTTCTGTAAGAAATTTGTAGGCCGCCACATAAGCGCCTCTTCCATAAAAATCATCTGCATTTATAGTAAGGAATTTCTTACCCTTAAGAGCCTTTCTCGCACTCCAAAGCGCATGGGTTGTACCCCAGGGCTTTACTCTTCCTTCAGGAATATCAATATCGACAGGAATATCCTCCAGTGACTGATAAACATAGGTTACCGGAGCCTTCTCACTGACTCTATTGCCAATTGCTTTTTTGAACTTCTCTTCAAAGTCTTTTCTTATGATAAATACAATCTCGCCAAAGCCTGCTTCAAGCGCGTCATAGATAGCATAATCCATTAATATATGACCGGCACTGTCAACGGTCTGAATCTGTTTCAAACCCTTAAAACGACTTCCAAGCCCTGCCGCCATAACCACCAAAACCGGTTTAGCTATATTTGTCATTTTATTCCCTTCCTTATAAATACATTTCAACTACATATATTTATAATTATTCTCCGCTCTCAAGGTCCTCTTCACTAATTCCCTCTGATGTTTCATCAATTGTTCTGGAGGCAAGATAAGCATTTATATCATCCTGAGTAACTGCCTCTCCAGCAAGTACCTTATCAATAAGATTAGTTGCATAAAGAACATCTTCCTGATATGGTTCCATAACATAAGCCTCCTGACCAAGTGAGTAACAAACCTGAGTTGAGTCAGTTCCACTTACGCTACAGGTAAGAACCTGCCAGTTACCACCATCAAGTGTACTCTGAACAAGATAGCCTATATCATCCTTCTGCATATCAGTCTGGAAAGAGCCATCCATATCATCCATAATAGAACCATAATTCTTAAGCATGTCTGAAGACTCAAGTTTCTCAATTGTAGCCTTAATTACTGCCATCTGATTACGTCCACGCTGTCTGTCTCCATCTATAAAGGCATATCTTGCTCTTGCAAAACCAAGTGCCTCTTCACCATTCAAATGATTAATGCCCTCTGTATATGAATATGTACCTTCAGCTGTCTCTGATGTAAATGCCATTTCAGAATATACATCAATTCCACCAAGCTTATCAATTATACTCTGGAAGCCCGAGAAATTAACTCTCACATAATATGGAATATCTGTGTCATAGAAATTCTCAAGAGTATCTGTAGAACAGTCAATACCGTAAATACCTGTATGCGTAAGCTTATCCTTTCTTCCATTAGCAACAGAAATAGGAACATAATAATCTCTTGGTGTTGAAAGAAGAAGAATCGTCTTAGTTGAGTTATTAACAACACCTATAATATTAACATCACTTCTACTTCTTACAGTAACAGAGCCAAATGTATCTATACCACTGAAGTATACACAGAAATGATCCAGATCAATTGCTGCCTCTTCTTCTGTAGCAATTTCTTCCTTATATGTTGTTTCCATTATAGTCTTAAGTTTAGTTGAATAATCCAGGTAATCCTCGGTTGAGTCAAGAACAAGGATTGTACCTGAGCTTGAAATTAATGATTTAACATTTCCCGCTTCAAAATCTTCTATAAGTTCAAATATGGTAGGATATTCCTTAGTTGTGATTGTCGTTCCAAGATCCGAATTGATCTTGCTTATTGTCTCATTTACGTGGGTAAGATCATCCGTTGCAACAGTACCGAAGACATATTCATTGGCTACTGCCTCGTTAATAGAATTAATTACATCATCCTTAGAAACATAAACATTGACTTCATCAACCTCCACCGTTACTCCGGTAACATCGTCCATAGCTTTATTAGCTATTGATATAAAGTAACATCCAACAAGCAGAAGTCCTATCATCATAAGTGATATTATAATAGAGGCAATCTTGGTACCCTTCTTTTTAATGGTTGCCATCATTACCACAAATGCTAATACCACAAGAAGGGCAACGCCTCCTATAATTGCATATTTAGTTGGAACAAGTGTTGTCGACATAGCTATGTAGAGTGCAGCTATAGATGCAAACAGTTGCACACCCGCAAATATATAACCTACAATCTTCAATGTCTTCATTTTTCTTAATATCCTCCCGAAATACCCTTTTGAAATTATGTATTAAAAATTATGTATAAATATCCCCCATGGCACTCTCATCCCATTGCCCTATCCAGGATGCAAAATGCTAAGATATGATACCATAAATTAACATAAGTTTAAACACCTTTATACAATATCTCTTGATTTTGAACAATATGTCGCTTATTATGCTATATGAATTAAATCAAAAATCCACGTATTTACACAAGCTTTTATAATCTGTTTTTCTATGGAATATAACAAAGCTTAAGACAATTCCACAATTATAATATATAAAAGGAACCACAGAATGAAAGATATTCTTTACTACAGTAAGCAAATGAACATACCCCTCAGCGACAACCAAATAAGTCAGCTGAACACATACATGAACATGGTTATTGAACGTAATAAGGTAATGAACCTCACAGCCATAACAGAGCCCGATGAATTTCAGCTCAAACATTTTGCTGACAGCTTATCCATTTTAACAACCGATTACATCAAATCGGAATCAAATATGATAGATGTTGGCACCGGAGCCGGATTCCCATCTCTACCAATCAAGATTGCCCGTCCTGATATAAAACTAACTCTTCTCGATTCATTAAATAAGCGAATCCGTTTTCTGGACCAGGTTGTAGATGAACTTTCTCTTAAAGATGTCGAAACCATCCACGCAAGAGCAGAAGAAGGAGGCCGAAACCCTAAGCTTAGGGATCACTTTGATATTGCAGTTTCCCGAGCAGTTGCAGATTTAAGGGTACTTACCGAATACTGCCTTCCTTATGTAAAGGTAGGCGGAGTCTTTATATCCTACAAATCCGACAACATAGATGAAGAGCTTAGTTTGTCTGAAAATGCTATATCCCGCCTGGGGGGAAAACTGGAAGAAACCATAAGCTTCACCCTTGCCGACTCAGACATAAACCGCCGATTTGTTATAATCAGAAAGGTTAAGCCTACTCCAAAGGCATTTCCAAGAAAACCAGGAAGCGCAAAAAAGGAGCCGCTATAAAGGCGCTACTTTAATAAACTATTTAATCTATTATTTGTTTTAACATTTATTCCATTTAATATATTATTTGATTTAACATTTATATAATTTAAGAGTTGATCAGCTCTCAGCCGTACTGTTAGCCACCTGACTTTTTCCATTCCCATTTTTTCTCTTGGTCTGGTTTTTTCTCAAGCGCTCAGCGGTGGTAGAGCTTTCTCTTGAGTTAAGTCTTTCCTTATATCTACGATCCCGTTCACGTTTCTTTTCATCGTAAATATCCTTCTTATCCTTAATCTCTTTAAACTTGGTTTTAGATATAGGAACCACCTTCTTCACCACGAATACCGAGTCACTACTGTCAGAAGCCGGCTTCAATTTAATAGTGGCCATAATATTTCCATGAAGAAAACATTTACCTACAGAAAGCTCGGTCCCACTAGGAAGCTGGAACCACTTAACCCTTCTCGAGGTCTTTCTGCCGCATTTTGGGCATAGAATAGTACTGATTTCGCTATCTGCCATGGCATCATTCCTGGAAGGATATTCCTCTGAAATCTGATCAATTATTCCATTATGAAATGCTACTATAGCGTCCTCATGCTTTTTAGGATGCCTGTATAAATCAAAGGTATACTTGTCATTTATCTTTCCAAGCTTGGCCACCTGCATAACTCTGGCCGTATAATAGGCATCGTTGATTGCAGCATGGAATGGACGGTCATTATTTATCCTAAGATAATCTATCGCCTTCTCCAGCTTGCATATATTTCCATCCTTAGAATATCTATCAGCATAAATCTGCTGTATATCGTAATACTTAAGGGGGTATGACAGCTTGTCCATGTGATAAAAATCCATATTGTTCTGAAGATAACTCAGATCCGAGCCTCCCCAGGTACAAAATTCATAATCGTCCCCCTCCTGACTGCACCAGTCCAGGAATTCTCCGCAGGCAACCTTAAAGCCTACACCTTCTGCCTTAAGATCCTTTTCAGTGTAGTTCAACATGTCTTTTATGTATTTGTGAAATTTTGTGTAGAGCTTGGGGCAGATAAGACGTCTAAATTCGCTAAGAATTTCAAACTTTTCATTCAGTTTTATAGCTCCAATTTCTATAATCTCAAAGGGCATCCTGGGATGCTCTCCCGCCTGTCCTATAGGACTTTGGTTCCATTCAAGATCTAATACTATGTAGTTCATACGGGTTCCTTACTTTAATCTTTATAGGCTCCTGCCATAAACCGCAAGCTGCAGGACCTTATCAAATCAATCTGTTCATTCTTTTTCTAATTTATATTTTTATGCTTTCATTTGCATATTTATAACTTTTTTTATAACAAAATATAATAATCATAATATGTGTATAATAAAATTATTCTGTCATTCTTGCAAGTACTTAAGGCAAAATAACATATATTTAAGACTATTTTACTTAAATAATCATTTAAAATAAATATTTACTATATTTATTATTAATATTTTAAAT